>JBCDJA010000210.1:0-5001 GCA_038748465.1 Pseudomonadota bacterium | reverse complement strand
CTTCACGGGCGCGCTCACCTCGCTCACGCAGGCCGGTGCGCTGAAGCCCCAGGAGCCTGAAACCCTGGAGCGGTTGTGGCATCTGTCATCGGGAAGCCCAGGCATGGCCTTGCAATTGCTGCTGGAGGACGGCCTTGGCGTGCGACGCAAGCTCGATCAATTTTTTACCGGACTTGCCCGGGGTGCAACCGTTCCGCCCCAAAGTCTGATCGATGCAGCGCATGCGGACAATGGCCGTTTGTGGCCGCATTTTCGCGATGGCTTTTTGGCCGAGCTCCATGCGCAGGTGCGCCATCAAGCGCTGCAAGCCTCGACCGCATCAGGCGAGGCGAGCCTCGCCGCCCAAATCGACCCTTGGCTTGATCTTTATGCAGAAAGCCAATCCCTGTTTGAGCGGGCCGAGGCGGTCAATCTCGACAAGGGCCATGTGGCGAGTGTGGTTCTGGATAAGGCTCTGGGCTTGCGGGCCCCATCCGCTGGTGAGGGAAGGAGGGCCTGATGGTGATCGACAGCCATTGTCATCTCGATTATCCGGGCCTTGTCGACGACCTTGAGGCTGTGCTCGCCCGCGCCGATGCCGCTGGCATCAGGGGCTTGCTCACCATCGGCACACGGCTTGCGGCCTTTGAGGGGGTGCGGACAATTGCCGAGCGCCACCGTCAGGTCTGGTGCAGTGTCGGCGTCCATCCCCACGAGGCGGGCAAAGAACCGGTGGACGAGCCGGGGGACCTCATTGCCGCAAGCGACCATCCAAAGGTCGTTGGCATCGGTGAAAGCGGCCTTGATTTCTTTTACGACAACGCGCCGCGTGATCGGCAAGAGACAAATTTTCGGGTGCATATCGATGCCGCCCGCCAAACGGGCCTGCCACTGATCGTCCACACGCGCGATGCGGACGAGGCGACGGCGGCGGTCCTCGCCGAAGAATATGCCAAGGGGCCCTTCAAGGGCGTCTTGCATTGCTTTACGGGGGGCGCGGCCCTCGCGCGGGCCGCTCTCGATATTGGCTTTGCCATTTCCTTTTCCGGCATTGTCACCTTCAAGAAATCAGAGGCGTTGCGGGCCATTGCAGCAGACGTGCCGGCAGGCCGCCTGCTTGTTGAGACGGATGCCCCCTATCTCGCGCCTCACCCCCATCGGGGCAAACCAAACGAACCCGCCTATGTGCGGCATACCTTAGCATGCCTTGCTGAGGTTCGCGGCGTTGACGAAGCGGTGCTGGAAGCGGAAACGACCGACGCGTTCTTCGCGCTTTTTTCAAAGGCGGAGCGCCCGCAATGAGCCTGTCCACCGACACCAACCCGATCGAGCTGTCGACAGCTGCCGGATTGAAAATTACGATCCTTGGCTCCGGCTCTTCAGGCGGGGTGCCACGCATTGGCAATGATTGGGGGGCGTGCGACCCCTCAGAGCCTAAAAACCGTCGGCGGCGCTGCTCATTATTGGTGGAGCAGGGCGACACAAAAGTCCTAATCGACACCTCGCCCGATTTGCGCGAGCAACTCCTCGACGCGGAGATCGGCCGGCTCGATGCGGTGCTCTATACCCATCAGCATGCAGACCAGGCCCATGGGATCGACGATTTGCGGGTCATCGCGCTGCGCATGCGCCGGCAGGTGCCGGTCTATATGAACGAGGAAACAAAGGCCGATCTGCTGCCGCGGTTCCACTATTGCTTTGAAATGCCGCCCGGCAGCGGCTACCCGCCGATCCTCGACCTCAAATCGATTGGTACCATGAACAAATCCTTCATGGTTCCGGGCGAGGGGGGAGCGCTAGAGGTCATTCCCTTTTTGGTCAATCACGGGCCGATCAATGCGCTTGGATTTCGCATCGGTCCGCTGGCCTATTCGCCCGATCTAGTGGGCCTGCCGGAGCCAAGCTTTGACGTGCTTGACGGGGTTGAGTGCTGGATCGTCGATGCACTTCGGTATACGCCCCATGTGAGCCACGCACATCTGGAGCTTACCCTGTCGTGGCTGGAGCGGGTGCGCCCTCGCCTTGGCATCCTCACAAACCTGCACGTCGATCTGGATTATCAGACTCTCAAAGGCGAGCTGCAGCCGGGCATCATCCCGGCCTATGACGGGCTCGTGATCCGCCTTTAGGCGGCTTGCCGATCGACCTTGCGGGAGCTGATCGCCGCAACAACATCCTGCATCCGGCCTTCCTCAGTGGTGGTCCCTTTTGCGATCTCAAGGTTGAGGAGGCCTTCGATGTTGTTGACGACCGTGGCCACGCGGCGCACACCGAACTCCGGCAAGCTGACGGACACTTCAGCCCCCTTCGGTATTTCAGCGGCGTCTTCAATCGACAGCTTGGCACCGTGCAAGGACAGATCTGTAAGACCACCGCTAAAGACGCGGCCACCATGGCTGACCTCGGCCGGCCCAAACGTGCTGTAGCGTTCTTCCGTCCGGCGGTTTGTATCCGGAATAGACGTGCGGATGATGCGGGTAAGGGTCTGGCGCAAGGTGGCAATCTGGTCGTTCACATTCTCGACCGTTCCGCGCATGGCGCCGGCTACGTCTTCCATGTTGCGGGTCTCGTTCGACACCTCGTTGATGCTCGTCGACACCATACGCGCACCCGACGCGCTTTCGGAGACATTGCGGGTGATCTCTTGGGTCGTCGCCGATTGCTCCTCAACCGCGGAGGCGACCGCCGTCATGCTTTCGTTGATCTTTTCGATCGTTTCGGCGATCCGGCCCATGGCATCGACGGCCTTTCCGGTCACCGATTGCATGCTGCGCACCTGAGCTTCGATCTCTTCGGTCGAGCGCTGGGTTTGATTGGCAAGCGACTTAACCTCGCCGGCCACCACGGCAAAGCCGCGGCCCGCATCCCCGGCTCGCGCGGCCTCAATCGTCGCGTTGAGAGCGAGGAGGTTGGTTTGTTCGGCAATATCGCTGATGACCTGAATAACCTGACTGACGTTATCGGCAGCGTCCGATAGGCCGGCCACAACCTCCCGCGTTTCGCCGGAAATTGAGAGAGCCTGACGCGCCACCTCAGCCGATTGGCTGGCCCGATCAGACACTTCTGCAATCGAAGCGGACATTTCTTCGGAGGCCGCGGCCACTGTCTCGACATTGGTCAGGGATTGCTCCGAGGCCGCCGCAACCGATTGGGCATTCGATTGCACACGAACGGTCACCTGGTTGAGGTCTTCGGCAGAGGAAAGGAGCCCACTTGAGCCCTCGGCCACATCGTCGACCGCCTTGTAAATTTCGTGCTCGATGATGTCGCAAAGATCTTGGATCGCCTTTTTACGCTCGGCATTCGCTTCTTCTTCTTTTGCGAGTTGCTGGTTACGCAGTCTTTCGACTTCCATGAGGGCTTGTTGGGTTGCGGTGAGAGCACGGGCCAGCTCGCCGATCTCGTCATTGCGTTCGGTGCCGTCCACCGTTCCAGTGAGATCGTTTTCGCCAATGCGTTTTGCGGCCTCGGAGATACTTTTAATCGATCGTGTGAGATCGACTGTGACAGCAATCGACAGCCCAATGACAATAACAAGCAGCACAATGTCGGCGATGATGAGGATCACCATTTCCCGGTCGACCTGGGCAAGCTCGGCCTGGGCGACGGCGATTGAGTGATCGCCGATTTCGTCCGCTGTCGCCTTAATCAGTTCCAACCGATCCGTCGCAGCATTGAACCATGTGGCGCCGTCGATGCCCCGGTTATCAAGCGTGTCGGGCACGGCATTGATAATGCGCCGATAGTCCTCAACCTTGCGGACAACCGGCCCTTGCACCGTCGCTTTAAAAATCGCCTTGTGCTCTGGAAGCCCGAAAGCTTCAAATTCATCAAGCGCGGTCTCTTCGCCAGCCAGTTCCTTCGCGTAGCGCACAAAGGCCTTGAGATCGAATTGCCCGGCGCCCGCATCATCGAGCACCGCGCTGCCGATGGCCCGCTCAAGCCCGCCATGTTCCATGGCAACGGTAAGCGCGTGGTAGGAGAGCAGGTCGGTCATCACCGCCTGGGAAGGGGATTTCTCAATGGCGTGAGCCATCAGCGTAATGGCTTCTTTGATGAACGCGGAATAATACGCCACGTTTTCGGAGATGGTCACGTCCCCGGCATCAACCGCCCGTCTGTGGGTGCCAATCGTCTCTATACGGGTTTTCAAGTCCATGACTTCCGTATGGAAGTCTGGCAACAGACGCTCAGTCTTATTCTCTTCGATTGCGACGCCAAACGCCGCGATTGCCTCGTCGACCTGGTTGCGTTGGCCGGCGAGGTCGGCAACACGGCCGCCATCGAAATTCGTTTTCAAGACACCAACGGTTTTACCGCGTTCCTTTTGAAGGTGATTGATCGCCTCGCTCATGGCCGTGCTGACCTTAGTGATCGGCATCAATTTTTCATATTCTTTGTGCACATTCCATTTGTAGTGCAGTTCCATACCGGCCTTGACGGTCAGGAACAGCGTCGGCACGAGGGCAAGGGCAAGGATCTGAACACGGAGCGAGCGAAGCATGGGGCGGCCTTTCTCAGCGGCGTCGAGCGAAATTTCCGATTGCGCGACCTTGGCCGAGTTAGTCTTAATTTCCGGTGAAACGCTCCGCCAATTTCGTTACACGTCTAAGGGGCAGTCGGTTGTATGATTGGAGGTTTTCAGCGGTTTGCGCAGGGCGCGGTTTGTCCGGGCGCCCGCAAATCAGCGGCCATAGGCTTAATTGCCATAATGTATATTATACGCCTTAAGGGCATCCGCTGGGTCCGCCGGAATTGACGCGGCCCCGCGTTCTGCCCAAGCGAACCTAAAATCCGGAATGGCCCTAGGCTCAACCAGGTCGGCTTGCCAGAGTGAGCCTTGCCTTAGGCCTGTTCCAAGGCTCGTCGCACTGCGTCGGGGTCTTTGGCGATCACCTTCAGATAGGCTTTCGCTGCACCATCCGGCTCGTAGCGATTTTGCTCCCAATCACGAAGCGTACCGATCGAAATCTGAAACTGCGCGGCGAATTCCTCTTGGGTCAATCTCAGTGCTCTGCGGAT
>JBCDJA010000209.1:0-5014 GCA_038748465.1 Pseudomonadota bacterium | reverse complement strand
GCGCGGGCCGTTTTTGCCGCTCGGGTTGTTCACCTCCGCTGCCATTGTCGTTGCGATGGCGGTGTTGGTGTTTGGCATCCTGGCGCTTGATCGGTTCCAGGACCGGCTTGTTGATGTGAAGGTCAACGCCCTCAAGGTGCAGGCGCAGATGTCCGCCGGCGCTCTCTCGGAAGCCGCGATCCGGGGGCGCGATGCAACAGCCATCGACAGGGAAGCGGCAAGCCAAGTGCTGCGGCGGATTGCTGTGGACCCGGATTTGAGGGCGCGGCTTTACGACGTGGACGGCAATTTGGTGCAGGACACCGCGTTGCTCCTTGCGGTGAATGAGGTCGAGATTACCGAAATCCCGCCGGCCACCGATGGCGGCACAACGACTGAGGTTGAGGCCGGGGCCGAACCGCTGCCCGGCGCCGGCTTTGCACCGCTCGAGGCGCTGTATCGCCTCTTCGAGCGGCTCTTCTTCCATGAAGATTTGCCAATCTATGTGGAATATCCGCAGGCCAATGGGTTGCAATATGAAGAGGTGGGCATTGCGGCGAGCGGGCAAATCGGCGCGGCGCGACGCGAAACCCAGGCCGGCGAGCTCATTGTTTCCGTCGCCATCCCGATCCAAAAATACAAAAGCGTTCAGGGCGTATTGCTGCTGTCTTCCACCGGCGGGGATATTCAGCGTGCGGTGGATGCAGATCGGCGCGGCCTGTTTGGCGTCATCCTCTTTGCCGTGGCCGTCACCATCGGGCTTGCTGCCGCGCTGGCAGTTTATATCGCCCGCCCCTTAAGTGAGCTGGCGCAAGCGGCGGACCGTGCGACCGAGGGCCGCTCGGCGGCGCTGCTCGACATCAAACCCTTCAAGGGACGCTATGACGAGATCGGCCAATTGTCCTATTCCCTCGGCACCATGGCGCGGGCCCTCTATGACCGGCTCGAAGCCAATGAGCGCTTTGCCGCGGATGTGAGCCATGAGATCAAAAACCCGCTGTCCTCGATCCGCAGCGCCATCGAGACCATGGAATCGGCCAAATCGGATGAGGTGCGCAGTAAGCTGATGGACCTTATCAAGGTCGATATCCGCCGGCTCGATAAGTTGATCACCGACATCGCCGATGCCTCACGGGTGGACGCGGAATTGGCGCGGGCCGAAAACGAACCGGTTAATCTCAAGGGCCTGCTTGAAACCCTTGTCGACATCCACCAATCGACCCGTGAGGAAACCGGCCCCGAGATGCAGCTTCATGCCGATCGGGTCTTTGCCGCCGCACCGCCAATTGTCATCGGGCACGAAAACCGGCTGGTGCAGTTGTTCAGGAACCTCGTGAGCAACGCGGTGTCCTTCAGCCCTGAGGGGGGCCGGATCGACATCCATTTAGAGCGGCAAGGTGAGCCCGGGGCCCGGACGGTGTTGATCACGGTGGAGGACGAGGGGCCGGGCATTCCGCCGGAAAACCTCGCCTCGATCTTCGAGCGCTTCTACACCTCCCGGCCCGAGGCGACGCTGAGCGGCAAAAATTCCGGACTTGGGCTCAGCATCTCAAAGCTGATCGCGGCCGCGCATCAGGGTGAGATCTGGGCCGAAAACCGGGACCCGGGTGAGGGGAGCGGCGCGCGTTTTCGGGTGCGTCTGCCGCTCGGCGGTCGCTAATCCATGGGCGAGGCGCCGAACGAGCCCGTCTGCCTTCATGCAACCGCGGTCGCGATCGACGGCTTTGCCGTCCTGTTGCGCGGCGGGTCGGGCAGCGGCAAATCCGACCTGGCGTTGCGGCTGATCGATGGTGGCGCCAGCCTGGTGGCCGATGATCAAGTTGTCCTCGCTGCCGACCCGCCAGTCGTGCGGTGCAGCCCGCCTGAGGCGCTGACGGGCCTTTTGGAGGTGCGCGGCGTCGGCATCGTGGCCTGCGAGCACCGGGCGGAGGTGCCCATCGCGCTGATTGTGGATTTGGTGCCCCGAGAGGCGGTCGATCGCCACCCCGATGCGCGGTTTGAGACGCTCCTCGGGATTGGCGTGCCCAAGCTCGCCCTCCATGCCTTTGACGCCTCGACGCCAGCGAAAATTCGAAGGGCGTTGCAATCGCTGCTGGCCTGATGTCTCCTCAAGAGGCGCTGGCCCTGGTGTCGATGCGCATAACCTGTTCTGGAAAATAATTAATTTGGATCGCTCATGATCGGCCTTGTCTTGGTCACGCACGGCAATCTGGCACGTGAGTTTTTATCGGCGACAGAGCATGTGGTGGGCCCGCAGGAGGGGACCCGCGCCATCTGCATTGGTCCAGACGATGACATGGAGCGCCGGCGTGAGGAGATCGTCGGTGCGGCCAAATCCGTCGATACTGGCAGCGGTGTTGTTCTGCTTACGGATATGTTCGGCGGTACTCCCTCCAACATTGCGATCTCCATAATGGATACCGGCGATGTTGAGGTGATTGCGGGGGTTAACCTCCCCATGCTGATCAAACTGGTTGAGGTGCGTAAAGACGCAAGCCTTGCCGAGGCGGTGCGCGAAGCCCAGGAAGCCGGGCGAAAATATATCGCTGTCGCTTCGGCGCTTCTGACAGGCGATGCCACTTAAGCTGAGCCTTGCAAACCTTAAAACCCTTCTAGCCATAATTTCTTTTTTCCGTCGTCATAAAGCGGTACACCTCAAAGTGTCCTGGCTTTTGCATAGGAACCTGGCTTAGCGCACGCCGAAGAGTATTGTGCGCATGCGAAGTATCGGGACAGCCCAATGGATGAAACCTTTCGCCCGCAAGAAGGCGCCCCGCACGACGCTGTTGTGCGCCGGGTGACAATCCAAAATCAAAAAGGCCTGCATGCCCGTGCGTCGGCAAAATTCGTTAAATGCGCGGCCGGCTTTGAGGCCCATATCCGTGTGGCCCGGGAGGGGACACAAGTGGACGGCACCTCAATCATGGGTCTGATGATGCTCGGTGCCCATCAAGGCGCTGAAATCGAAATCACGGCCTGGGGACCGCAAGCAGAACCGGCGCTTGCAGCGCTGTTCGCTCTGATTGAGGCCAAGTTCGATGAAGATGGATAAGGCCAGCCGCGCGCAGGAGCCCCGTCCTGCAGCGGCCCAGGCGCCCCGGCCCAAGCGCTTGACTGGGCTTGGCGTCTCGCCGGGCACCGTCATCGGCACGGTATTTTTGCTCGACAAAGGCCTTCCTCCCATCCCCGAGCATGCGATCCGCCGGGAAGATGTGGACAGCGAGTTGGCGCGGCTCACCTCGGCGGTGGACAAAGCGGTCGGCCAGCTTGACGCGCTGCGCGGCAAGGTCGCCCAAGGCGGCGGCAGCGGCCAGCAGGAAGCCCTGGCGCTGCTCGATGTGCACATCCAGATGCTCCAAGGCTCGCGTCTCGTGCGCCGGGTTGAGGGGCTCATCCGGGAGGCGCGGCTCAATGCCGAGGCGGCCGTGGAGACGGCGATCGGCGAAATGTCGGCCTATTTCCGCACGATTTCAGATCCCTATTTGTCGGCGCGCATCCACGACATCGCCGATGTCGGGCAACGCTTGATCCGTATCCTTGCCGGCCGCACCTCCCATTCCCTGCAGGAGATGCCCACGGGTTCCATCCTGTTTACGGAGGATTTGACGCCGGCCGAGACCGTCTTGCTCGATCCCGAGCGGGTTGCAGGCTTTGCCACCGTCGCCGGTGGGGCCGACAGCCACACGGCCATTATGGCACGCTCGCTTGGCATCCCTGCCGTCCTTGGCGTGAAAGGCCTGATTGACGGAGCCAAACCCGGGGACCGGGTGGTGATCGATGGGGCCGAGGGGCTTGTGTGCCTCAATCCCGACCGGGAGATGCTGGCCGAATTCAAATCCCACATCACCCTCGAGCAGGCCGAGGCGGAAGAACTGCAATCGCTGGTGATGTTGCCGAGCATCACCCGCGATGGGGTGGAGATCGCGCTCAAAGCCAATATCGAGCTGCCGCGGGAAACCGGGCTTGCAAAGGCGGCCGGGGCCGAGGGGGTGGGCCTGTTGCGCAGCGAGTTCTTGTTCATGAACCGGGATAGTCTTCCCTCGGAAGATGAACAATATGAAAGCTTTCGCGAGATTGTCGGGTCGATGGGCGGCCGGCCTGTGACCATCCGCACTCTGGATATCGGCGCCGATAAGCTACCGCTCGGGCTCACGGGGCGCGAGATCGATGCCGGCTACAACCCCGCCCTCGGCATGCGTGCCATCCGCTTTTCTTTGCGGTTCCGCTCGCTCCTAGAGGACCAGATTGCCGCGATTTTGCGCGTCGGCGCCCATGGGCCGGTGCGGATCCTATTGCCGATGATTACCTCGGCTCAGGAGATCATGGCGGTTCGGCGGATCGTGCGCGAGGTGGCCTCAAAGCTGCTGCGCCAGCGCGTTCCTTTCGCCGATCCCCTGCCGCCGCTTGGCGCGATGATTGAAGTGCCGGGCGCTGCCCTCGGGGCCGATCACTTGGCCCAGGTCTCCGATTTCTTTTCCGTCGGCACCAACGATCTGACCATGTATACCTTGGCCATCGACCGCGCGAATGAGCAATTGGCCGACCTTTACGACCCGTTCAACCCGGCGGTCCTGCGGCTTATTCAGTTTACGGCGCAAGCGGCCATGCGCACCGGCATCCCGATCAATATTTGCGGCGAGATGGCGGGCGATGAGGTGTTTACGGAGCTGTTTGTCGGCTTTGGGGTGCGTGAGTTGTCGATGTCAGCCCAGCGGCTGCCGCGGATTAAGCGCCGCGTGCGCCTGTTGGAAACCGCTGAGGCCGCGCACTTTGTGGATCGCCTGATGGACGAACGCGACCCGGCCATCATCGGCAAGCTCCTCCGCCAACGCCTCGAGGGCAGGGCTTAGTCGTACGCTTCCCTAAGCCTCTTAAAGCTCTTGTGGGAGAGTGAATGCGACCAACATCCCATCGGCTGTTCCGGGTGCCGCCCATTGCCCCGTCAAGCAATAGGGTATCAGGTCGGCCACAGAGAGCGGCGGCGGATCGTGTTTTTTTCTCGCCAAGCGCAGTATTGAGCGTTGATCCGGCAAGT
>JBCDJA010000208.1:0-5044 GCA_038748465.1 Pseudomonadota bacterium | reverse complement strand
GCGAAGCGGCGGCGATCGGGCAAAAAAAAGCCCCGGGAGACGGATCTCCCGGGGCATCTGTCAGGGGTGACAGTCTTACCGGCTGAATTCCGGATAGGCTTCGAGGCCGAGCTCGGTTTTGTCGAGACCCTCGAGTTCCTGCTCCGGTGTGACGCGGATGCCGATCGTGAACTTCAGCAGCAGCCAGCCGATGAGACTTGCAACCGACACGAAGACACCGACCGCCGCAACACCGACCGCCTGGCCGACATAAGAGGCATCGCCGTTCGTAAACGGAACGATCATCGTGCCCCAAATGCCAGCGACCAAGTGGGCAGAGATCGCACCGACCACATCGTCGATCCGCATTTTGTCGAGAAGCGGAACGAAGATCACAACCAACAGACCGCCGACGGCGCCGATTAAGATCGCCTCCGGGATCGCAGGTGTGAGTGGCTCAGCGGTAATCGACACCAGACCAGCGATCGCGCCGTTAAGCGCCATCGTCAGATCGACCTTCCGGTACAGGATCTGCGTCAACAGCATGGCCGAGACCACACCGGCAGCCGCAGCCACATTGGTGTTGATGAAGATGCGCGACACGGCATCAGCGTCCCCGGCGGTGCCGAGAGCAAGCTGGGAACCACCGTTAAAGCCGAACCAGCCGAGCCACAGGATGAACGTGCCGAGGGTTGCGAGCGGCAGGGACGAGCCCGGCATCACATTCACTTCCCCATTCGGCCCATATTTGCCCGTTCGCGCGCCAAGGACGATAGCACCGACAAGCGCTGCCCAGCCGCCCGTGGAGTGCACGAGGGTGGAACCGGCGAAGTCGGAGAAGGCCCATTCAGCGTCGAGCCAGCCGCCGCCCCATTCCCAGGAACCCTGGATCGGGTAAATGATCCCCGTGAGGTAGGCCACGAAGATCAGGAACGGCCAGAGTTTGATGCGCTCAGCCAAGGTGCCTGACACAATCGAGGCCGCCGTGGCGCAGAACACCATCTGGAAGTACCAGTCAGATCCTGAGGTGTAGCCGCCGCTGATATCCACATCGCTGTGGGTCCAGAAGGTAAAGCTGCCGAAGTAGGGCGTGTTGCCGCCATACATCAGATTGTAGCCCACGAGCCAGTACATCAGACCAGCGATCGAGTAGAGGGCAATGTTCTTTAAGCAGATGGTTGCTGCGTTACGCGAACGTACGAGCCCTGATTCCAGCATACAAAAGCCGGCAGCCATGAACATGACCACCATGCCTGAAATCAAGAACAGCAAAGAGTTTAGAATGTAGGCAGATTCTGACGAGGTCGCAGTAAGCTCCGCCGCCTCCTCTGCCAATGCGGGTGCGGAGAGGGTAAGGGCGATAACCCCAACGGCCCCCCCAAGGCCCGCAAGCTTCCCAAGATGTCGCATTCGTTCTCCTTCTCTCTCTCCTAAAGTGCGTCCCGCCCGGTTTCCCCGGTGCGGATACGGACGACTTCGTCAATGGGACAAACGAAGATCTTCCCGTCGCCAATTTGGCCCGTATTGGCCCTTTCCTGAATGGCGGAAATGACCGTGTTGACCCGATCCTCGTCGACAACGACTTCGATCTTCGCCTTGGGCAGGAACGTCACCGCGTATTCATTGCCGCGATAAAATTCCGTATGCCCCTTTTGGCGCCCATAGCCTTTGACCTCGGTAACTGTAAGCCCCTGGATACCAAGACTTTGAAGCGCCCCACGCACCTCATCCAACTTGAACGGTTTGATGACTGCCGAAACGAGTTTCATCCGAACCCCTGAGTGCATGTCTGACCGCGCTTTTGGGAAATTGCGAAAACGCCTGCCCCGCCAGGTTGGCCAACGCCCAGGTCCCCTTTTTGTCTTCAAGGGTGCGCCGGGCGCGTGGGTTTGCTTAACAAGCTCTGTGCCAAGCCGGGCTTTGTGGATTAACTGATTGAAAGGCCGAGATAATACCGGTTAACCAAGATTAACGGCCCGCCGGCCTCTCCCCATAGTGCTGAAAAAATAGGCACAAAAAATAGGCGATTGAATTTTAGGCAGGCGGCACATGAACAAATTGTCATCTGGTCGGGGGGCGTCCTAGCGCCAATCCTGAGCCTTGCCGAGGCCGCTGGGTGATGCACTTCGGAGGATGTATGGGCACCAACCAAACCGAGCACGAGAGCGATGTGGTGATTGTCGGCGCCGGCCTGATCGGGCCGGCCCTTGCCCTGGCTTTGGTACGCTCAGGGCTGTCGATCACGCTCATCGATGCCCGCCCCGTGGAGGCGGCCCTGGAGCCCAATTTCGACGGCCGAGCCTTTGCGGTGGCGCGGGCCAATGCCAATCTGTTTCGCCATCTTGATTTGTGGTCTGAGCTGGCGCCGCACGCCCAGCCCATCCAGGATATTCTCGTTACGGACGGTATCGTCGGTAAGGGCGTCTCGCCCTTGCATCTGCATTTTGATCACCGGGAGGGGGGAGACGAGCCGCTTGGCTATCTCATCGAGAACCGCCGTATGCGCGCGGCGCTCTATGGCGCGATGGCAGGCGAGGAACGGCTTGAGGTTTTGGCCCCTGCAGAGGTCAAGGCGCTCGGCCAGGGCCCCCGGGGCCCGGAGCTTGAGATCGAGCGGGAGGGTCAGCGCACCCGCCTGGCGGGGCAACTCGTTGTTGCGGCGGATGGGGCCCGCTCCTCCGTGCGCGAAGCGGCCGGCATTCCCGTTGTCCGCTGGTCCTATCCGCAAGAGGGGCTGGTGGTGACGGTGGCCCATGAACGCGACCATGAGGGGATCGCCCAAGAATATTTTCTGCCGGGCGGCCCCTTTGCGATCTTGCCCTTGACCGAACGCCGGTCCTCCCTCGTCTGGACCGAGAAGACCGCCGATGCCGATCGCCTCACCGCCCTTGATGATGCGGCCTTCCAGGCCGAGCTCGAGGCGCGGTTCGGTGATTATCTGGGGCGCCTTGAGGTTGTTGGGCCCCGCTTTCGCTATCCCTTGAGCTATCACATCGCCCGGTCCTTCGTGCGGGACCGGATCGCCCTCATCGGGGATGCGGCCCATGGCATCCATCCGATCGCCGGCCAGGGGCTAAATCTGGGCCTGAAGGACGTCGCGGCCCTTGCCGAGGTGCTGATCGATGCGCGCGAGCTGGGGCTCGATCTCGGCTCTCTTGCGGTCTTGGAGCGCTATCAGCAGTGGCGCCGTTTCGACACCGTGACGCTCGGGATCGTGACCGACAACCTCAACCGGCTTTTCTCCAACGATCTGGCGCCCGTTCGAGCCGTGCGGGATTTGGGCCTTGGCATCGTCAATCAAATTGGTCCGTTGCGCCGGGTGCTCATGCGCCATGCCGGCGGCGAGATGGGCGATCTGCCTCGCCTGCTCCAGCCGATTTGATCGATCAGGCCATGGAAATCGCGGCGGCAAAAAATGGCCGCAAAGCCCCTATTGGCTGGTAGAAACGCCCTGATAACCCGCTTGAGAGGACGACCCCCCGATGACCCCCTCGACACCAAAAGCCTCGGGCCTGCAACCGACCGACATCCGAGACCATACAAACCGCGCCAAGCAAACCGGCAGAAAACCTGTTCGTGCGGCGGCGATCTGCCTGATCGCGGCAGGCCTCACCGCGTGCGAGACCACCGGCAGCAACCAGGACCTCGGAACCTTGATCGGCGGGGTGACGGGCGCGGTGATCGGTAGCCAGATCGGCGGGGGGACCGAAGAGCGGATTGCCGCCGGCATCCTCGGGGCCGCGGCGGGCGCTTGGCTCGGCAACGAAATTGGCCGCCGGCTTGATGTGCGCGATCAGCGCCGGGCCCAGGCAGCCTATCAACAGGCCGCGGTGACGGGCCAAAACCAAACCTGGACCAACCCCCAGACCCAAACGACCGGCACGGCGAAGGTGATTGGCACTCAGACGAAAACCACTCGCCAAACCGTCCCGGTCCTCAAGGACAAGGTTGAGGAGGTGCCGCCCCTGCGGATGATCGGCACCCAGCATGTGGCCAAATCTACCGTCAATGTGCGCGGCGGGCCCGGCACCGACTACAAAGTGGTCAACAAATTGAACCCCAACGAAGCGGTGACAGTGGTCGGCCAGGTGGAAGGCAAAAACTGGTACATGATCAGCCAGGGCGGCGTTGGGTCTGGCTTCGTGTCGGCTAACCTGCTGACGCCGGTGGCGACTGGCGCCGCGGGTTCGCAAATCGCGGAGGCGCGTCCCTCGGGTCAGGCTCAAAACACAGCGGTTCAAGCCACCCAGACGTGCCGCGTGATCGAGCAGACGGTGCGGACCGCAGATGGTACCTTCACTGAGCAAGTGGAGGCGTGCGAAGGCCCCAATGGTTGGGAAGTCGCCTAAGCAAGTTGAGGGGGGCCTCAGCCGATGAGCTTTCAGAACAAAGTCGTTTGGATCACGGGCGCCTCGTCCGGGATCGGGGCCGCGTTGGCGAAAGCGCTGGCGGCGGATGGGCCTAAATTTGTGCTGTCCGCTCGCCGGCAAGACGCGCTGGAGGCGGTTGCCCAAGACCTGACGGCAAAAGGCGTGCCTGCGGACGATATCTTTGTCCTGCCGTTTGATATCTTGGACGAGGGCGCGCGTGCCTCGGCCACCGATGCGGTGATGGATCGGTTTGGTCGCATCGATCTGTTGGTCAACAATGCGGGGCGCTCCCAGCGCAGCCTTGCGTTGGACACCGACATGCAGACCTATCGAGATCTTTTTGAGCTTGATGTGTTTGCGCAGATTGACCTCACCAAACGGGTTCTGCCGATCATGATCGCGCAAAAATCCGGGCACATTGCTATCACATCCTCCGTTGCCGGAAAGATCGGCGCGCAGCTTCGCACCGGCTATTGTGCGGCCAAACACGCCATGCAGGGTTTCTTTGATGCTCTGCGCGCGGAAGTGGCGAGCGAGGGCATTCACGTCACCTCGATCCTGCCTGGTTTTGTGCAGACCGAGATTTCAAAAAATGCCATGCGCGGGGACGGGACCGCTTTTGGCGTCGTGACCGAGAGCATTGAAGGCGGCATGGATGTGGATGCCGCCGCAGCGGTTATGGCCAAGGGCCTGCG
>JBCDJA010000207.1:0-5057 GCA_038748465.1 Pseudomonadota bacterium | reverse complement strand
TGCGTCCAGAGGGTTTTGACAGTCTTCGCCTGGGTGCCGGCCAAACGGCACGGCCGGTACTGCCAATCGCGCTCTAGATTTGGCTGGGCAACGGCAATGTTGTCCCAATCGGTCAGAAGTCCACCGACCTTGTGCTCGGCATAAAGGTCAACCAACCCTCGGCTAATCGCCTGTTCATTGACGAGATAGAGCGCCGGGTCAAAGCCTAGGAGGCGCGTATAATCGGCAGCCCCGACCTGGAGATTCTCACGATTGACCGCAGCCGGAGCGAGGGGGCCGATAATCTGAGCAAACCCAGATCCGATAACATAGGCATCTTGTGAGGCAATAAGACTTTTAAAGGTCTCAAGCCATGCCGGATCGAGGGCCGCCAGCTCGGTTAGTGTGCTCGAGGTCGCTTCAATGCCAATTGGTCCCGGTGCCGATTGAACAAAGTCGAGCAAGGGCCAGTAACACGCATCGAGAAGATCGCGGCGGCGCTCTTCCTCAATTGAGGAAAAATGGATGTTGACGTGGAAGAAGGCATAGAGGTCGAGCCTGCTCATGCCGTCTCCTTGTGGGCCCAGCTTTCCGGACTTGGAGCGATGCGAATGGACAGGTCTTCAATCGCGGTCTCTGCCCGTTGGCGCGCCTCAGTCATTGATTGGCCGCTTGCCAGAACCATGGCGGCCCGGCTTGTGCTGTTTTTATGATCGTTGATGACATCGCCTGGCTTCACATAAAGCACCAGATCTTCGATGCCCGGGCGTGTGCGGATGGTCTCAGCATTATCGATGGACAGCACGGTGCCGGGCGCTGGAAAAGCATAGCGCTGCACGATGGGCCGGGCGGCGAGGCTCGTTAGGGCGGTTTCATCGATGGGGTCACCCACAGCAAGCCGGAATGCATTGCCGATAAAGTCAAGTCCCGTGCTAAGCGGGATTTCCCGTGTGCAGAAAAACCCTCCGCTCATTCGACCGGCCATCTCAATGACGTGCGGCCCCTCAGAGGACCAGACGAGATCTCCTTTGATTGTTCCGGACACAACACCGAGCGCCAAGGCCGCACGCTCGACAACCGCCCTTAGGGCCGTCTGTTCATGCTCGGGAAGGGCCGAGGGAAGATCTCCCCCATTTTCGATAAAATAGGGGGCACTGACCTCCAGCCGATCGTAGTTGCGATCGGAAAAGCCGACCGTATGCACGCGCCCTTCCACAACCAAACTTTCCGTACTGACTTGGGGCCCGGGAAGATACGCCTCTACCATGACGCGGCCTGTGGGCGAGGCGTGTGCGGCCTCCCAATAGGCCCAATCGGGGTCTGGGCAGTGGCTGAGGCGCGTGACGCCCCGTCCACCGCGGCTATCCACGGGTTTCACCACCACCTCGCTGCCAAACTCATCGGCCAGCCTTTTGAGGTGATTGGGGTCTGAAACCGGCGCATACCACGGGACGGGAACGCCGGCAGCAGCGAGCCGATCCTTCATGAGGAGTTTGTCGGCAAAGCCAAGTGCAGCATGCGGACTAAGGCCAGTGAGTCCCAACCGCTCATTGACCGCAGCAAGGGTTTGCGGGACGTCTGCGGCTATCGCAACGCACCCATCGATCGAGCGCAACGTGGTGTGGAAACTTTCGGCAACGCGCGCTGTTTCCTCAGCGTTATAGGTGCTGGCTATTAGCCTGTCATCGCCGGCCAGAAGGCCAGGCGCGTCAGGATTTTTGTCGGAGACGACCGTATGAAATCCAAGCGCGGAGGCATGTTTGATACCGTCAAGGGCCTCAATGCCGCCGCCAACAAAGAGCAGAGTTTTTTTCATGAGAGATGGAGCCCCCCATTCACATTGATTGTCTGCCCGGTGACGTAGTCAGCCTGGGCGCTTGCGAGAAAGACCGCAGTGGCTGCAACCTCGTCTGCGGTGCCGAAGCGCTTCAGAAGGATACCATCTGCAGCTTTTTTAACCGCGTCAGATTCCATGGCCGCTTGCGCCATGTCAGAGGCGATAAGGCCCGCAGCCAGCGTGTTGCTCCGCACACCATGCGCGGCGCCGAAGCGGGCAAAAACGTGACTGAGCGAGATAAGACCCGCCTTTGAGGCGGCATAATGGGCCGTTCGGGGGCCGCCATACTGGCCGCTCACGGAACCGATATTGACGATACTGCTGGCCCCCTGCCTCTTCAGTATCGGGAAGAGCGCCTGGGTAAGGAAGAACACGCCTTTTAGGTTTGTGTCGAGAACAGCGTCCCAATCCTCAAGGCTTATTTCATCGAGATCGGCGGGCCGGTTCACCCCGGCATTGTTCACGAGAATGGAGAGGGCGGGAAAGTCCTGCTCGATGGTTTCCTGCAGGCGGGCGATGCTCGTGCTATCGGTTACATCAAGCGGGAGGGCATGGGCCGTGCCGCCCATGGCATCGATTGAGGCAACGACCTCCTCGGCAGCGTCTTGCCCCTCCTTGTACGTCAGGAGTGTGACGGCGCCGGCGGTTGCCATTGCCGCGGCGATGGTGCAACCGATGCCACGCGATCCGCCAGTTACAAGGGCCGTGGTGCCGGCTAAAGGTGTCTCATGCTGCATGGGGCGCTTCGACCTTTCTTTCCAGGGCCCGCAAGGCGGCCCGTTCTATGTGGGGAGCTGAAAGACCATAGGCTTGGGCAAGGGCTTCCGGCTCACCGGACTCGCCGAAACGGTCGGTCACGCCAACAAATTCAACTGGGCAGGGAACTGAGGTTGCTAAGGTCTCGGCAACGGCGCTTCCAAGCCCTCCGATAATGGAGTGGTCCTCGGCCGTGACGACGGCGCCGGTTTTTTCTGCACTTGCACGAATTAACGCGGCATCAATTGGCTTGATCGTCGGCATGTTGATGATCTCTGCCTCAATGCCCTTGGCTTTCAGCAAGTCGCCGGCGGCAAGGCAGCGCGACACCTCAACACCGCATCCGATGATGGTGACGTGCCTGCCGGGAACGAGGATTTGCCCGCGCCCGATCTCAAAGCGATGGTCATCTTGGAAGAGACGCGGGGCGGGACTGCGTCCAGTGCGCATATAGACGGGCCCTTGGTGAGCCAGCATGGCCTCCGTCGCCAATTGCACTTCATAGGGATCGGCCGGCGAAAGCACTGTCATGCCTGGCAGCGCGCGAAAGGCCGCCAAGTCTTCAATGGCTTGCGCAGACCCTCCGTCTGGGCCCACATCAAGGCCCGGGTGGCTGACGACAATTTTGACATTCCGGTTGGCGTAGGCAACCGACAGGCGGGCTTGCTCAAAACTACGCAGGGCAAATACGGCAAAGGTTGTGACAACGGGAATGAGGCCCGATGCCGCCATACCTGCGGCAACACCCATCATGTTCTGCTCGGCGATGCCCATCTGATAAAAGCGATCTGGATAGGCCGTACGGAAATGATGAGCGCCGGTACCGCCCGCCACATCACCGTCCAAAACGACAAGCTCGCGATAGCGCTCACCGCATGCGGCGAGCGCGCGGCCAAAGGCTTCGCGCAGGGTATCGCCGCTTGAGCCAATCTGTTCAGGCGCTGCCATGGATCTCTCCTTTTAGCCAAGCCAATCGGTCTGTGTGCCCGAGACCCAGACCCTCAAGCGCGGCGGCGGTTTGGGCATCGGTGAGTTTGACGCTGCCATGCCATTCCGGGGCATGTTCCATGTAACTGACGCCCTTGCCTTTGACCGTGTTGCAAATGAGAACGGAGGGTTTTTCGGTTTCGGCACGCGCTTGGTTGAGTGCTGCATAGAGGTCCGTAATGACGTGACCGTCCAGAATTTGCGTGTGCCATCCGAAGGCGCGCCATTTATCCGTTAGCGGCTCAAGACCCATAATCTCCGCATTCGGTGCATCGCTTTGGAGCTTGTTGTAATCGATGAGGAAACAGAGATTGGAAAGCTGATAATGGGCCGCGCCCATGGCCGCCTCCCAAATCTGCCCTTCTTGCAGTTCCCCATCTCCGAGTATGGCATAGACCCGGTGGGTGTTGTCTTGGTGGCGCAGGCCAAGCGCCATGCCAACGGCAACCGAGGCGCCTTGCCCGAGGGAGCCTGTGCTGGTTTCAACCCAGGGCAGCGCACCCACATGGGGATGGCCTTGAAGCGGTGATCCGAGCTGGCGCAAGGTTGCCATGTCAGCGGCTTTGAGGAAGCCTGCTTCCACGCCCAGACCGTAAAGGGCGGGTGCGGCATGGCCTTTTGACAGGATCAAACGATCCCGGTCCGTGTCCGGCACGTCCGGGCCATAGCCCTGCAACTCACCCGTCCCGAGGCACGCCAACATGTCAGCGCAGGAGAGAGACCCACCAGGATGACCCGATCCGGCATGGTGGATCCCGATGAGCGCATAGCGACGAATGTTGCGCGCCATGATCTGGGTGGCCTCAATCAGGTTGGTATTGTCTGCACCGGGATCATCGAGGGTATTTTTGGGAAGAGCGTCGGCCATGCTGTCCTCAGGCGGTAGCGGCGAGGCGTGAGTTTTCACGCGCATCGTCCATGAGATCCTGGAAAAAGATGATTTGGAGATGGCGGTTATGGCGAAGTGCCTCGGCCTCAATTTCCTTTGCAAAGAGGCGGGAGGCCACAATCACCGTGTCAATGCCGCCGGTTGCAAGGCTCGAGGGGGCGTCAATCGCGCGCCCGTAGCAGGCGAGGCCAAGCGTGGACAATTGGCTGTCAATGATCAGCCCAAGATGCTCTACCGGCAAGCCGCCATACTGGACAAGGGCATGGAAGATCCGTCCCGCACCCCAAATCGCGATTCTGTTCGCCGGCATCCGGACAATCCGATCGGACACAGATGCGAGTAAAGCGCGGTTGGCATGGATACGGTCGGTATAGGCAAACCTAACCATTCTCGCACGTCCCCGCGAGGGCCATCAAAACCTGCCCATGGCCTGGGCACCGGCCCAGGAAGTCTCCGATACGGAACAAACAATTTATGCCTATACGGACCGTATCCATGCCAACCGCGCTTTACTCGCATCTGTGTCCGATCGGATTGTCCGGATGCCGGCGAACAGAATCGCGATTTGGGGTGCGGGACGGATCTTCCATGCCCTTGTCCAGTATGGCG
>JBCDJA010000206.1:0-5076 GCA_038748465.1 Pseudomonadota bacterium | reverse complement strand
TCCTCAATAGCAGAACGGCCTATAAAATCGGCGATGTGTCTGGTGCAGTCCACAAGCGCCTTGCCTGGCGTCTCGATGAGGAGTTCTTCTTGAAGTTGACGCATCCTCGCCCCTAATTTCCCCACCGACCTGCTTGCCACCCCGATTGGAGACCGTCATGGCCGCCCCCGCAATGGAAACCCTGCGCACGCCCGAAGACCGTTTTGAAAATCTGCCGGATTTCCCCTACCAGCCCAATTACATCGACGATCTACCGGGCTATGAGGGCCTGCGGGCTCACTACCTCGACGAAGGGCCCGCTGATGCCGATAACGTGTTTCTCTGCCTCCATGGGGAACCGACCTGGAGCTTTCTCTATCGCAAAATGCTGCCCGTCTTTGTGGCCGCAGGCCACCGGGTCGTCGCGCCCGATTTCTTCGGCTTCGGTAAATCGGACAAGCCGGTCGATGATGCGGTCTATACGTTCGACTTCCATCGGGGCTATCTGCTGGCCTTCATTGAGCGGATGGATTTGAAAAACGTCACCCTGGTCGTGCAGGACTGGGGAGGGCTGTTGGGCCTCACCCTGCCGATGGAGGCCCCGGAGCGCTATAAAAACCTCCTGATCATGAACACCGGCCTCGGCGTCGGCACCCCGCCGAGCCAGGGCTTTTTGGATTGGAAAGCCTACGCAGCCGCCAACCCCGATCTTGATGTCGCCGGCCTCATGCAGCGCACAACCCCCGTCTTGACCGAGGCGGAGGTTGCCGCCTATGGCGCGCCCTTCCCCGATCAGCGCCACAAGGCTGGGGTCCGGCGCTTCCCAGAGATCGTGCCCATCACACCGGACATGGGCGGGGTCGAGACATCAAAAAAAGCCGCCGCGTTCTGGGCCAATGACTGGACCGGTCAGAGCTTTATGGCCGTCGGGATGGAAGATCCGGTCCTCGGCCCTGACATCATGGAAAAGATGCGCCAAACGATTAAGGGATGTCCGGAGTTTATGCCGATCAAGGACGGCGGGCACTTTGTGCAGGAATGGGGCGGCCCGATCGCGCAAGCCGCCCTCAAACACTTCGGCCTCGACTAACGCCTCACGCCGCGGCGACGCGGGCCTTGGCCGCATCGAACTCGGCCCGCATTTGCGCCACCCGGTCGGCCACCGTGTCGACCGCCTTCACGGCGCTAATGCCCTGGCCACAGCCCCAAATGTGTTTCCACGCTTTGGCATCCGTGTTGCCGCCGGAGCCGAAATTCATCGTGGAAATATCCCCATCGGGGAGATTGTCCGGGTCGAGCCCGGCATTTTCAATTGACGGGCGGAGGTAATTTCCGTGCACGCCCGTAAAGAGATCAGAATAGACGATGTCGCTCGACGCGCATTCGGTGATCATCTCCTTATAGCCTTGATCGGCATTTGCTTCCTGCGTGGCGATGAAGGACGAGCCGATATAGGCCAAATCTGCGCCCATGCTGAGGGCGCCTAGGATCGCATCGCCGGTTGAGATCGAGCCCGACAGCAACAGCGGCCCATCGAACCATTCTCGGATTTCTTGGATGAGCGCAAAGGGCGAGGTGGTGCCCGCATGACCGCCGGCGCCGGCCGCCACCGCGATTAATCCGTCTGCGCCTTTTTCAATGGCCTTGCGGGCAAACCGGTCGTTGATGATGTCATGCAGGACAATGCCACCATAAGAATGCACCGCCTCGTTCACCTCCACCCTGGCGCCAAGCGAGGTGATCACGATCGGGACCTTGTGTTTGACGCACATCTCCAGGTCGTAATCGAGCCGGTCGTTCGAGCGGTGGACGATCTGGTTGACCGCATAGGGGGCGGCCGGGCGATCTGGGTGCGCCTTGTTGTGGGCCTCAAGCTCCTCGGTCATGCGCTGCAGCCATTCATCAAGCAATTCTTTGGGCCGCGCATTGAGCGCTGGGAAGGACCCCACGACCCCCGCTTTGCACTGGGCAAGCGCCAAATCCGGGTTTGAAATAATAAAAAGCGGCGCGCCCACAACGGGCACCGAGAGGTTTTGCAAAATGGGTGGCAGCACAGATCAGATCCCCTTAGGTGACGGACCTCGCCAAATTAGAGGGTTTTCTCCAATTGCGACACTCCCCTGTGACCCCTTGTGGCAGCAATCACACACCGAGGCGCGCCAGGCGATCCGCGTTTAGTACTCTTTAAGCCTGCCCAGACGAGGCTCCCTCCATTCGAGACACACCAAAGGGAGCCCCCATGGCGGACCTCGTCCTCGGCACCGTCCAAATCGGACAGGCTTACGGCATTGCAAACACCGTGGGCCTGCCCGAGGAAACGGCTGCGCTCGCCTTGCTTGAAACGGCTCTCGCCAAGGGGCTGACCCTCGACACGGCGCGCGCCTATGGCCAATCGGAGCACCGGATCGGCCTTGCATTGAGCCGGTATGAGGCAAGCGGCAACACCCCGCCGCCCTCCCTCGTCACTAAAATCCGCCCCTTAGACGACCTAGCGGGCGAGGCAGATGCCCGCCGGGTGGTGCACGCGGTCAACAATTCGTTGCAAAAATCCTGCTTTTTTCTCGATACGGATGGGCTTGGCACGGTGCTGCTGCATAGAACCGCCGATGGGATGCGGGCAAACGGTGCGGCATGGCAAAGGCTGCGCGATTTAAAAGAGGCCGGGCTGATGGACCGCATCGGCGTCTCGGTCCAATCCCCGGCTGAACTCCACAGCGTCTTGACCCTCCCAGAACTCGGTCATGTGCAAATGCCGTTCAACCTTCTCGACCATCGGTGGGCAGAGGAAGGGGCAATAGACGCCTTGCGCGCCCGGCCGGATGTGACGGTCCATGTCCGCAGCGTGTTCCTTCAAGGCCTGTTGTGCGGATTGCCCCTCACCCAATGGCCGGCCATCGACGGCGCGCTGAGGGATGGCCTGGACGGTTGGCTCGACGACGCCTTAGGCGCGTTTGGCCTGCCTGATCGGAAAAGTCTCGCCCTCAGTTTCGTGCGGGCGCAAGACTGGATCGATGGCATCGTCATTGGTTGCGAGCGCGTTGATCAGCTGGAGGAGAATATCGCGGCCTTTGACCAACCAACCTTGGCGATGGCCGACTTCGGGGCTTGGCTGGCAGACCGCCCTCGCGCGCCAACAGCCCTGCTCGATCCGGCGCAATGGCCGCCACGGCCTGCCTTGGGCGATTCCCCCTCGCTAAAATCCTCCTCGCAAAATTCAGAGGCTGCCTGATCCATGGCCAACCCCTCGTCACGGCTTGATGGCCGCTCGGTTTTTCTCTCCGGTGCCGCGGGACATTTAGGCACTGCCATGGCAGAAACCTTTGCCGCGGCCGGTGCCCATGTCCTACTCAATGGCCGGCGCGCGGAGCCTGTGGAAGCCTTGGCCGCTCGTCTGTCGGACAAAGGATATTCAGCCGAGCCGGCCCCCTTTGATATTCTCGATACGGACGCAGCGCTGGCCTTCTTGCGGGAGCGCAAGGACATCGCGATCCTCATCAACAATGCCTATACGGGCCGGGCCGGGCCTTGGGCGAGCATGCACGCGGCAGACTTTGAAACCGCCTTCGCCTCGGCTGTGACAGCGCCTTTTGAATTTATCCGAGCGGTTGAGGCCAATCTTGCCCATGCCGCGCGGACCCACGGGGATGCGGCGGTGCTTAACATCTCCACCATGTATGGCACGGTCAGCCCGGACCCCTCCCTCTACGGAGAAACCGGCTATGACAGCCCGCCCCATTACGGCGCGGCCAAGGCCGGGCTCAATCAATTGACCCGCTATATGGCAACCCATCTCGGGCCCCAGGGCATTCGCGTCAATGCGCTTGCGCCGGGCCCGTTTCCGCGCCCCGAGATAGAAACCTCAGCGCCCGAATTTGCGGACCGCCTAAAAGCCCGCGTACCCTTAGGGCGCCTCGGGCGGCCCGAAGAAGTGGCGGCGGCGGCGCTCTTCCTGGCGTCCCCTGCGGCAAGCTATGTGACCGGAATCACGCTGGCCGTGGATGGTGGATGGACCGCTTGGTAATTGAAACTAGCCTCCCCTCAAACCAAGGGAGGACCTGATGATTAAGCTGCTTCACGTCAATCATTCCCGCTCCATGCGGGTTCTTTGGATGCTTGAAGAGGTGGGTGCGGACTATGAGGTATTACCCCTCACCTTCCAAGACCTCTATGGCAAAGTGGATGCGCTGACGAGCCGCCATCCCATCGGGTCCGTCCCGATCATCGAAGACGGGGACCTTACGCTGTTTGAATCGGCGGTCATTCTCGATTATTTGGCCGACACCTATGGCAAGGGCGCCTTCAAGCCCGCCTTCGGTGCGCCAGATTATTATTCCTATATGCAATGGCTTCATTACGCCGAAGGGTTGGGCACAAAGCCTTTCACCGATTTTGCTCAGCATACGATGTTACGGGATGAAGACAAACGCATCGCGCAAGTGGCACAGGAGTGCCAGGAACGCGGTGCGGTTATCCTGCAAGGCTACGAGAAGGTGTTGCGTGAGGATGGATACATCGTCGGGGATAGCTTCACTGCCGCGGACGTCGCCAATGGCTATACCATCAACATCGCCAAAGCTTTCGGCATGCTGACGGATGCACTGCCGAAAACCCATGCCTATTGGGAGCGGGTTACGAGCCGGCCGGCCTTCAAACGCGCCTATGGCCAGGCCTGATCCGGCCGAATGTTTTGGGTCTTGGCCCCTCATCCGCCGACGCCGCTGCCGCGCCGTCGGCACCTTTTCCCCGAGGGAGAAGGGTACTCCGTGTCTCTCCCTTTAGGTCTCCTCGCTTGCGAGGCAGAAGGTTTATCCGTACCGCGCGTTTAACTTTGCCTCTTGCCGTGGGAGAGGGACAGGGTGAGGGGAAAAGAATCCAAATCCCGTTGCGGCCGAATGTTTTGGGTCTTTGCCCCTCATACGGCCCCTTTGCCTATGCAAAGGCGCCACCTTCTCCCCGAGGGAGAAGGAAGAGATGTGTACTGAACGACGGGGCGGTGGCGCGAATAGATGCGCGGCAGCCAAAGCGCGACCGCGCGCCGGCGGAGCTGCCCCCGCGCAGCGGTGAGCAACGCGAGCCTGCGCAGCATCAAAAAGCGGA
>JBCDJA010000205.1:0-5091 GCA_038748465.1 Pseudomonadota bacterium | reverse complement strand
GGCGAGGTCATGTTCTAGGTCGTCCATCGATGTGATGCGGATCGGTGCCGCGCGGGTCCCTTGCTCCATGGTGTTGCCTCCTCCCGGTTGACCCGGCTCTCTGGTTGACGCCGCCAGCGCACCTTTTTGCGGGCTTTCTGCCATGCGCGACAGATTGCCCGCGTGTGATTGTCACAAACAAATGGCCTGCGATTGGCTTCTCGGGAGCGCGGCCTCACAATGCCATCCTTACGCCGCGTTCAACCACGCCGCATTCCACACTGTGTTTACTGGAGACCCCCATGGCAGGGCAATTGGCTCGCTCCGCCGTTCTCGTGCGCCTCGATACCGCCGAGCATACCTGCCCGTCGGGGCTTAAATCGAAGGCCCTGTTGAAGCGTCGCGGCTTTGCCGTTGAGGATCGCTTGCTGCGCGACCGGGAAGCCGCGGACGCGTTCAAGCGCGAACACGATGTCAAAACCACGCCGCAGGTCTTTATCGGCGGCACGCGCATCGGCGGATATGAGGCGCTCAAGGCCCATCTCGGCCTGGCAACGCCGACGGACGGGCGCCCGACCTACCGCCCGGTCATTGCTATCTTCGCGATGGCGTTTCTTATGGCCTTGGCGCTCAGCTGGGTGGCGCTCGGCAGCCTTGCCCCCATACCCGTGATCGAGTGGTTCATCGCCTTGTCGATGTGCGTTCTGGCGGTCCAGAAATTGCGTGATCTGGAGGCCTTCTCGTCACAATTTTTAAGTTACGACCTCCTTGCCAAACGCTGGGTCCCCTATGCCTATATTTATCCGTTTGCAGAGGGGCTTGCGGGCGTCTTAATGGTGGCCAAGGCCTTGACCTGGTTTGCTGCGCCCCTGGCCCTCGTTATCGGGTCAATCGGCGCCCTCTCTGTGTTCAAGGCCGTTTACATAGACCGCCGGGATTTGCGCTGCGCCTGTGTTGGCGGCAACAGCAATGTGCCGCTGGGGTTTGTTTCGCTGACGGAAAATATCATGATGGTGGCGATGGCGGTGTGGATGTTGGCCCGCTAAGGACCGGGCCCAAGGCCGCTCCATTTGCGGGCTTGGCGGCCGGCGCGTCCTCCGTGGGCGGCGCGTCCTCCGTGGGCGGCGCGTCCTCCGAGGCTGGCATGGTTGCCGTCGTCGGCCTTGGGCTCAACCGGACGGGCTTGCGCTTATGACCCCAGGTCCCCGGCCGGCCGGCGAAGACACCTGGAACGGGCGCGTTGCAGCGGGCACAACAGCCGCTCTCAGTCACCGCATACCGGGTCAAACGATAGCGCGCGCGGCCGATCAGTTTTTCACCACACGAACTGCACCAGGTGGAGCTGCGCCCCTCATCGAGCACATTGCCGACATAAACAAAGCGAAGCCCATTACCGAGGGCAATCTGGCGTGCTCTGATCAAGGTGGCGTGCGGGGTCGCAGGCGTTGACCGCATGCGGAATTCCGGTCGGAAGGCACTGAAATGAAGCGGCACATCGGGCCCAAGCTCTGAGGCAATCCACCGGGTCATCGTGTCGATCTCGTGCGGGTCGTCATTAGACCCCGGGATGAGCAAGGTGGTGATCTCAACCCATACGGATGTTTCATGAACAAGATAGCGCAGAGTATCCTTGACGACCTCGAGCGAGCCTGAGCACGTCTTGCGATAAAACTCCTCCGTAAACGCCTTGAGATCGACATTCGTCGCATCCATCGCGGCAAACAAATCCTCCCGCGCCCGCCCGTCCACATAGCCAGCGGTAACGGCAACATTCTTAACCCCCAAGGCGCGGGCTGCGGCTGCGCAATCCACGGCATATTCAGAGAAAATGATCGGGTCGTTGTAGGTATAGGCCAGGCTGGAGCAACCCTGCGCAAGGGCCGCGCGCGCCCGCGCTTCGGGGCTTGCCGCATCGGCAAGGGTGTCGACCTCCCGCGACTTTGAGATTTCCCAATTCTGGCAAAACTTGCAGGCAAGGTTGCATCCCGCGGTGCCGAACGACAGCACGGCCGTGCCGGGGAGGAAGTGGTTGAGGGGCTTTTTCTCGATCGGGTCGACGCAAAAACCGGACGAGCGTCCATAGGTCGTCAAAACCATCTCATCGCCCCGCCGGGCCCGCACGAAGCACAGGCCCCGCTGCCCGTCCTTCAATTTGCAAGCCCGGGGACAGGCCTCGCAAAGCAGCCGCCCGTCCGGCAACGCACGCCAATAATTGGCGGACACCCCGTCAATACTCAAATCAGGCTGCATAGGGCCCCTCAAACGACGCGAAACTTGGCCTTAACGCGGAAAGAGTAGCCTGACGCTGTTGCTCAATCGTGAAGAGGCGCCCCATGGGAGCTGCACAACCGAACGCGCCCGCGCCCGAAGGCGTCCACCCTGTCACGGTTGCCGGCGTCTTTTTTCCCGCCGATGCGGCAAGCCTTGAAACCGCCCTCGCCAAGTGCGAGCGCAAGGCGCGGCGGGGCGTGAAGCGGCCGTTTAAGGCTCTGATGGTGCCCCATGCGGGCTTAAGTTATTCAGGCGCGATTGCGGCCTCGGCCTTCAACGCCCTCGAGACCGCTCCGATCACGCGCATTGTCTTGTTGTCGCCGGCGCACCGGTTGGCCCTTAAGGGTTGGGCTTTGCCTTCCGGCCGCGCCTTCGCGACCCCCTTGGGCGATGTGCCGATTGACCCAGAGGCTCGCAAGACCGCGCTCGCCATGGAAGGCGCACACCTCAACGATCGCGCGTTTGATCAGGAACACGGGGTGGAGGTGCTGCTCCCCTTTATCAAGACCCGGTGCCCCGGGGCGGCCGTGTTGCCGGTTTTGGTGGGTGAGGCGAACCCTGACCAGACGGCCCGCCTGCTGGCCCAGCTGTGGGGCGGCCCGGAGACGCTGATTTTAATCAGTACAGACCTCAGCCACTTCCTGACGGAAGGCGAGGCCAAACGGCTCGATGACACGACCCTCGGCCTCATCGACCGGTTAAACGCGGGCGCATTAACGCCCAAACATGCCTGCGGATCGCGCGGCCTTAACGCGCTCCTCACCCTGTCGCGCGCCCTCGACCTGCGGCCTCTTCGGCTCGATTACACAACCTCCGGCGATGTGACCGGCAACCGCGCCCGGGTGGTCGGTTATGCCGCCTACGGATTTGAGCCGGCCCGCTCGGCGCAATTACCAGCTCCGGTTGCCAGCGACCTTCTCTATGCTGCCCAACACACCTTGGGATACGGCCTGCGGGCCGGCCGCCTGCCGAAAATTAAACGCGACAGTTTTGCCATGCCCCTGCATGGCCATGGGGCGAGTTTCGTGACGCTGACCCGCGCCGGCAGACTGCGCGGGTGCATCGGCAGTTACGTGCCGACACGCCCTCTGATCGATGATGTGGTGCACAACGCGTTCAAGGCCGCCTTCGGCGATCCTCGGTTTGCCCCTCTGACCGCGGATGAGCTTGCAAACCTTGAGTTGTCCGTATCGGTTTTGTCGACACCGCGCGCTTTCCCCGCCCCGGACCTGCAAACGGTCGCCGGCACCTTGGAGCCCGATCGCGATGGGTTGATTTTGTCCGGGTCGGGCAAACGGTCGATCTTTCTTCCCAGCGTTTGGGAAAGCCTGCCGAAGCCGGAGGGTTTTGTCGCCACGTTGATGCGCAAGGCCGGGCTTGATCCGGCGGCATGGCCGAACGATATGCGGGCCTGGCGGTTTTCAGCAGAAAAGGTGAGCCAACAAGAGCCGCTAAGCTAGCAGATAGAGCCCGCCGAAGATCGCCATACCGACAATCCAAATCCAGGACGAGAACGAGACGAACTCGTTTTCCGGATGGCGGAGAAACAAGATGTGCAACACCAAATGCACAATGAAAAAGATGCTCAACCAAAACGCCGTCGTCTCGGCAACGCCGGTACCATAAGCGCCGGTGAGTGCCAGGAACCCGAAAAAGTAAAGCGGGATGTGCAGGACCATAAACACAACAAAGCCCGTCCGGTCGCTCAAAAACGCGGTTACGGGCAAGATCCGCCATTCGCGGCAGCGAACGGCATCCATTTCGTGCAGTAAAAGGAAGGTCAGCCCAAGGATAAAAAAGAGAGAACTCATACGACTACTCCAACTTAACTCTCACACTATGCCCTATAACGCAGGGCCCGTCCCGAAGGTTGTAAATTTCGCAACCGGCGCGGGCCCCTCCGGCGCCTCTCGCCACGCCGCCTTAAGATCGGGATAGCTGTCGAGCAGGCTGACGGGCACGCTCTCTCGCCCCTCCGGGACGGTGACTAAAAAGGTGGACGGCGGGCTGCGTCCCTCAACATTCTCGATCGCAATCGACAGGGGCGTTATCGAGTTGCACAGTTCAAGCATCCAAAGTTCGGTCCAGGCCAAAACGCCCCCACGCCCCCCATCGCTCACCGACCCGATATACGAATCGATTACGCGAGGGGCGAGCACGCGCTCGCCCGCGGCCGTCACGATCGTGTTCTCCTGGGTCGGGGCACAAGTGCCTGCAAACCGCTCAGCCCCCTTTGGCAGCACGGACGAGAACAAGATATCGAGTTGAAGGCGCGGGTCAGCCTGGGAAAACCCAGGCACCAGGGCCGCGATTTCCGGCGCAACATCGGGTTTGGCGTTGACTTGCAGCGATTGCGACTGGGGCACGCCGCAGCGCTCGAACTCCACAATCTGCAGCCAAGATCCATCGGCGGGATGGTCGCCGCCCGCCTCAAATTCCATCGGCTCTACGACCAGCACATGGCTGTCGGTGCCCCGAACCCGATTGCAAGGAAAAGCCAGACGGGACTGGATGGCCAAGAAGCTCTGCTGGATAAGCTCACGATAGAGGGGGTCTTGCAGATACACCTCATCTTGGCGCGCCCCGTTTGCAGCTTCGGCAAGCCCTTGCGCCTCGCCATCGGGGCGTACGGTTGCAATGCGCGGCGGCGCCACCTCCGCCCGCTCGGGCCCATCGAGGGTGGGCCCCCGCGTTGCGCATGCAGAAAGGGCGATGGCGGCCGCACACAGCACAAGGCCCCGCAGCCCCCTCACCCATCCGCGCGCCAGGGCGTGCAAGTGCGCTTGGGCCAGCGCCAAGGCGCTCGTGACTGGCTGTGCGATCATGCCTTTCTCCCTTGCC
>JBCDJA010000204.1:0-5093 GCA_038748465.1 Pseudomonadota bacterium | reverse complement strand
GATGGACGGACCAGAGACCGGCGTCAAAACCGCAACTCGTCTCTTTGGCGGGGGCCGGAGCGCCGAGGCCGCGCGGCTCGGCGGCTCAACGCGGCACGGATCGATGCGCTTCCCCTCGAGACCGGTTTTGCCACCCAGCTCATTGCCCAACGCACCGCCTTTGGCGAGGGACTGGCCTCCCGGCGCGAAAAAGTGCGCGCCTATCGGCAAGGCGCCGCTGCGGGAGCCTGCCCCCGTCGTCAACTCAAGCTCGTTTGAGGCCTGCAATCGCCGGGGGGCCTAATCGCCTTTGAGGGACCGGGCGCGGATGACGGCGGCCTGGCCGACCAGCGCGACCATGGACGTCGCCCCCAAAAAGAAAAATTGGATGAGGGTGGGATTGCCCCCAATCATGCCGGTAAAGGCAGCTCCCAAGAGCGAGGGACCGGCCTTGCCGGCCTTTTCCCAATTTGTCAGAACCGCCCCGCCGAGGGTGATCATGCAGCCGGCAAAGAAAAACGCGCCATAATGATAAACGGCAGGGCCCGTGAAGACGATGAAGGCGTAAAACACAAAGGCGCCGGCGACAAAACCGGTGATCCAACGATCGCTAATGGGACGAATATATTCCCGGTACACGGCGAGCAAAATAAGCGCCCCGCCCATAACCTGCGCGACCAGCGTCATAAAGGAGGCCACTTGATTGAACAGGGTGCTCGGCTCCCCGCCGCCCATAACCGCCGCCCCGAGGGCCAAGGTGCCGCCAAGGCCGGCGGCAGTGAAGGTCAAAAAGCCCGCCATGAGGAGCGGCCGCGAGGCGAGGTTTAGATCGCGCACCCGATAGACCGAATAGGCCGAGATGCCGGCAAGGATGCTGGTGATAAGAATTGGCAACATGGCGCTCGGGCCCCCTGGCCGGCCGAAAAAGAGCCGAAGCAATAAGGGCATGTGCCCCGGGGTGCAAGGACGGGCCGGTTAACCGCGCCGGCCTGTCACGGGCCACAACAGGCGCCGGGCCCGAGCATACGATCACCCCTTGCCAGCACCGGTGGGGGTGTTTTCTGTTGGGGACAAAATGGATGGATGAGGCAACCCATGTTGTTGCGGGATATTTGGTACTTCGCCGGGCCCGGTGAGGCGCTGAAAAATGGGGACTTCGTCGGCCGAGTGCTGCTGGGGCAGCCGCTCTTGATCGGCAGAGATCACCAGGGCGAGGTGTTTGCCTTTCGCGACATCTGTCCCCACCGGGGCGTGCCCTTAAGCTCCGGCTCGCCGAAAACCCTTGACGGCCGGACCACGGTCGAATGCCCCTATCACGGATGGCAGTTCGGCACGGATGGGCGCTGCGCGCTGATCCCCTCCTTGGTCATGAGCCAAAATCTCGACCCCTCGCGCATTCGCACGCGCGCCTATCATGTCCGCGAGGTGCAAGGGAACATTTGGGTTTGGATCCCCGCCAAGGAGGACCTGCCGGTGCATGTGGAAACCCCGGCCCCGGCCGTTGAGCCGCCGGTTATGCCTGGTGTCGGCGAGGCAACGCCGAAATATCGCGAAACCATGATTTTCTCCTGCGATATCGACCATGCGGTGATCGGCCTTATGGATCCGGCCCACGGCCCCTTCGTGCACCAATCCTGGTGGTGGCGCACCCAATCCTCGATGCACGAGAAGAAGAAATTCTTTGGCCCCACGATCCGGGGATTTTCCATGCGCAGCCATAAGCCGAGCAGCAATTCGTTTGTCTACAAATTACTTGGCGGGGATGTGAAAACCGAGATCGAATTTAACCTCCCCGGGCTGCGCACCGAGCACATCACCGCCGGCCGCCACACCATCCTTGGGCTGACGACGGTAACCCCCCTCGAAGAAACCGGAAAAACTGAGGTCACCCAGACCTTCTATTGGGACTTGCCGCTCTTGTCGGTCCTAAAGCCGTTCCTGCGCCCCTTTGTGACGACCTTTCTGCGCCAAGACCGGGATATGGTGGACCTGCAACAAGAAGGCCTGCGTTTTAACCCACGCCTTATGCTGATCAACGATGCCGATGTGCAGGCGAAATGGTATTTCCAGCTCAAAAAAGAATGGGACGCGCATCTGGCCGAGGCGCGTCCCTTTCTCAATCCGGTACCGGAAACCACCCTTGAGTGGCGTAGCTAAGGCCCAGCGGCGCCCGAGGCTGCGGGCTTGCCTCGATTAGCCACCCGCAAAAGGCGATCCATCCGTGACCCCAAAGTCGCGCCGGGCCGCTTTGATCGAGATGGTAAAGCCAGCCACGACATCCACAAGCGCCATGATCGTCAGGAAAAAGAACGTGGACGTTGCAAAGCCGGGCACCACCGCAAACTCGATGATGCACAGCACCAACACACCGATCGACAGGGTGTGATTGGTAATGGCCTCTCCGCCCGACGAGGTGGACCGAACGATCTCGATAAAGAGTAAAAACAGACCCGCGACGACGAAGAGATCGCCATAGACTAAGATCCAATTATTGCCCGACGGCATGGGGATCTCGGCGATGGCGGTGTTCATCAATTTGAAGGTCGAGAACGAGCCTTCGGCGGTTTCAGGGTCGATCATGTTGGCAGCAAACATGCCGGCCCCGCCCATCAGGGCGACGATGTTGTAGGCAATCACGACCAACAATAGCAGCGGAAAAAATGCGAACATCAGGTCCCCTCTCTCGCTCCAGAGCCCGGGTTTAAAGATACGTCCAACGGTGGGGTATCACAGCTTGCCCGGCTGGGAAACATGGCCGCCCGGATCTTGGGCCCGATTGCGGCCCGGATTTTTTGACCGATTGCGGCCCGGATCGCGCGAGAGATCCCGCGCTGGACCATAGGCTGGGCGGGGCGCCCGCGTTTGATGCCCGGTTGGGATCGCCTCCGCCGGCTCGTCGCTTCCCGCCGTCGGGATCTCGCCCTCGGCTTCACCCGCATCAACTCCGCTCGAGAGTGCCACACCGGCGAGAGCGGTGCCCGCATCGGGCGTCGGCCCCTTTGCCTCGGCCACCACCGCGGCCAGACCGCCCTTCGTGGCCTGCCAACGCCGGATGCGTTTGCGCGCCCAAAACCCACCGGCCACCCACAAGCCTATCACGATCGCCAGGAGACCGAGCTGCGCGGGATCAGGTTTCTGGAGAAAGGCCAAAAACTGGCTAAGCCCAAAGGCGATGACCGCCATCTTTGGGATCGTTCCGAGCCCGGAACCAATCCAAAATTTGTAAAGCGGAATATGCGAGGCCCCTGCCGCCATATTGACGATGAGGAAAGGCCCGGAGGGAACGATCCGGATAAAAAGCGTCGCGAGAATGCCGTGACTGCCGATCTTTTCGCTCAGCGCATTGGCCCGATCATTGGCAAGTTCGCTGAAGACGCGCTGACCGAATTTCTTGCCAATCAGAAATCCAAGGGTCGCCGAGATTAGCGTGCCGGTCCAAGACAGCCCAAAGCCCGTCCATGGACCGAATAGCCCAACCGCCAGCGCAATCATGACAAATTGGGGCAACAAGCCCGACACACCGCCGACAATAAACACCGCGATCATCGCGAGCGGGGCCCAGGCCGACCCATCGATCATGGCGCGCAACCGCTCGCGCTCGCTCTCCTGCAGAATATCTCCGCCATAGATCGTGCCGAGCACGGCGATCACCACCATGACTGCGATCATGGCTGCCGAAGCGATCGTCTTCAGATCGACCCGCGATGCGCGCCCGCGGCGGCCCGTGACCCTCGGTGCGGTTTCCTTGCCAGTACCCAACGCAACTCACTCCTGACAGGGCGCCTGCCCAATACGGCCGGCGCGCCTTTGTTATCGCTCGCCATTAGGGCTCGCTCGGCCGGTCCATTTCATCAAGCTTGGCAGGAAGGCGGCACCGTCGCGAGAGCCACATAACCCCCATGATGTCGCTGAGAGACACCCAGAGCCGATCCAGAACCCCATATTTCGACGCGCCGTGGCGCCGGGGCCGATGGCTGACCGGCACAAATTCCACCTCAAAACCCTCGCGCAACATCAACGCCGACATGAACCGGTGCATGTGATCGAAATAAGGAAGGCGCAGATAGGCCTCGCGATAGAAGATTTTGAGCCCGCAGCCCGCATCCTGGGTGTTGTCTCCAAGCAAGCGGCTGCGAATACCGTTCGCCGCTTGGGACGCCGCCCGTTTGTGCCAGGTGTCCTGTCGCTTCATGCGATGGCCGCCCACCATGGCGACATTCGTGCCTTGGATTTCGTCGAACTTTGTGATCAGCGCCGGGATGTCCGCAGGGTCGTTTTGCCCATCGCCGTCGAGGGTCACAATGACCTTCGCGCGGGATGCAAAAATGCCAGTGCGGATCGCAGAGCTTTGCCCGCAATTGCGATCATGGCGCAGACACCGCACCATCGGCAGCTCCGATTGGGCGCTGGCCAGCACCGCAACAGTGTCGTCTTTGCTGCAATCGTCGACGAAAATGATTTCAAAGGCCGCACTGCCCAACGCAGCCACAATCTCGCGCGCCAGGGGCAAAACGTTGTCGCGCTCTTCTTTCACGGGGATTACGACCGAATAGTCCGGCACATCGGCAAGTTTGATGAGGGTCTTGCGCCGATAGAGCGCAAGCGCCGAAGGACCCTCTTGCGCCCTTTGCGGTAAAGTGTCGTCTTCAACTGCCGTCACCACACTACTCCCGATCGAACCGGCCCGTGGTCTGGCCGGCGAACGCCCCCCCGGTGCGCTCCCTCTATTCCATGCCTCGGCGCGGCATGGCAAGCGCCGGCCCAAAGCGGCATCGGCCACCCCCTGCGCGGGCCCGTCCTCGGAGCTGCAAACCCCAGACCGCAAAAGCCGAGGCCGTTAAAACCGATACCGCAAGAGCCGGCAGCTTACCCCAGCGCGCGTGAGCGGGAACGGCATTTGCGCACGGCATTTGCGCATGGCATTTGCGCACGGCATTTGCGCACGGCATTTGCAAAACGCCGGGAAGTGGATAACCCTCGCGCCCGTACCGATATTGCGCCGCGCCGGCCCTTTTTGAGGGGGCGGCAGGCCCTGGATTTGAGCCCATGACCGTCACCACCGCCGAGCCGACGCTTGCCCCCGCGCCTCGCCCTCTCTTCCGTTCTGGTGTGAT
>JBCDJA010000203.1:0-5093 GCA_038748465.1 Pseudomonadota bacterium | reverse complement strand
GGGTTCAGCCTTGAAAAACTGAGCGCCGGCGCGCCGAAACGCTTCCACGATCGCCGCCGATGGGTCGATCGCCAGCGAGGCAACGGCGAGGCAAGCTTTGCGGCAACCGATGTCGCCTTGCCGTTGATCGGGGCGTGGCAGCGCTCTGGGCGGGCGGGCGATGCAAGCCGCATGGCCCACCTGAAACGGGTTTACGACCTGCGCAACGGACCGGTCTTCCAACGGCTGGTATCCGCGCCGGCTAATTGGTTGTTTGGGTTTGGCTATCGGCCGGCGCGCCTGATTGCTTGGGCGGCACTGTTACTTGCTGCAGCGTTTTTCGTCGCTGAAACCGGTCATCGCGCTGGTCTGGCCCCCGAGGGCCCGATGGAGCGGGTCGCGGGAATCGCTCAAGGCGCGTTGCCGTTCCTGGCTGGGGAACCGGCTGGCGAGAGGGCCTCCACCTCCTTTTACTCAGGAGGGGCAGGCGAAGCGCGCCTTACGCTTGGCGAGTTGCCGGTCTTTGAGTGCCTTGCGCCTACCCGCGCGGGGCCCGCGCCGGCATGCCACGTGTCCAGGGCCACTGGGGCGGACCTCGCCTGGCCCGCATCCGTCACAACGGCCTTTGAGGCACCGATCGCGATAAGCACAGGCAGCTTATCGATGGCCCATAAGGCCCTTAGCGTTGGTGGCTGGCTGATGGTGTTTCTGGCCCTTGTGGCTTGGTCGCGGCGCACCCGCGTCTGAGGCCTAGGCCGCGCTTAAGCAACGGGGCCTTGGGGGGCCCCTTTACGGGGATCCGGGCTCACAACTTGGTCGGGTTTGGCGCATCGCCATAGACGGCCTTGGGATCGAACACCTTTTCCGTCTCTTCGAAGGTCAGCGTAAGCGGATCGTCAGCCGGCGCTCCAAGCGGAACCGACCGGTAAAAACAAGAGCGGTAGCCCACATGGCAACTGGCTCCGTTGCCGGCAACCTCAACCCGGAGCCAAACGGCGTCCTGATCATCGTCGATCCGGGCCTCGATCACCTTCTGCACTAGGCCGCTGGTGGCTCCTTTGTGCCACAACACCTTTCGGCTTCGGCTCCAATAATGCGCCTCGCCGGTCGCGAGGGTCGCGTTGAGCGCCTCGGCGTTCATATATCCATGCATCAGCACCTCGCCGGATGTGGCATCTGTGGTGATGACGGGGATGAGGCCCTCGGCGTCGAATTTGGGCGCCAAATCCTGGCCTTCTTCAACCTGCTCGACCGACAAACGGTCTGCGAAACGGCCTGATCCGTTCATTGTCTTTCTCCTATAGAGCGGGATGCTCTAGCAGGAGTGCCTCGGGCCTGCAATGTGGGCGGCCGGCGTTGGAGGCTTGCCAATGGTCACCGAGCGCGCGATTGCCCCAGCGTTCTGCATCGCTCGGCCCTTGCACCCGGGCGCCGGGCGAAACATGTTGTGAAAGCGACACCAACAGAGGGCCTATGAGCACGCAAACTGAACCGATCAACGAGGTTTACAGCCGCCGCATCTTAGAGATCGCCGCGGACGTCACCCGCCAAGGACGGTTGGAGACGCCGCACGGCAGTGCGACCGTCTCTAGTCCGCTGTGCGGAAGCCGGGTCACGGTCGATCTCCGCCTTGAGGGCGGCCGCGTGAGCGACTTTGCGCACGAGGTGCGGGCCTGCGCCCTTGGGCAAACAGCCAGCGCCGTGATGGCGCGGCATGTCGTTGGGTCAACGATTGAGGAGTTGCGGGATGTCAGATCGACCATGCACGCCATGCTGAAGGAAGACGGCCCCCCGCCGACCGGCAAATGGGCCGATCTCGAAGTGTTGACCCCCGTGCGTGCCTACCGGGCTCGACATGGCTCTGTCCTGCTCACCTTCGATGCGGTGGTGAAGGCGATCGATGGGGCCCTTGCCGGCGAGCCATCCCCATGACACGCGCAAACGACAAGGCCGCAATCGACAAGCCCGCTAACGACGCGCAGCCCTACCCCAATGCGCGGCGGTACCTGAAAGAGACGCAGCCGGAGACCTGGCGGGTTGCCGCCGACATGGCCGAGGTGCTTGGCGCCCGGTTGGAAGGCAAGCCATGGGTTGAACGGGCCTATTTGTTCGATGCGTTTGTGCGCGATCTCGCCGAGGAAGTCTTTGGTGTCGATGCGCTCGATGTTCTGGTGATGCTCAGCGTACAGCCGGTCGGGCCAGAGGATAGCGATCTCTTGGAGACGGTCGGACAGACCATCGCCGGCGTCCGATCAATCTTTACAGCGGCGTTTTTTGATTTGCCACCGGAGGATCAGGCCGCCTTCGAGACGGTGGTCGAAGCAGAGCAGGCAGTGTTGCACTTTTTCAGTGAGCGGCCTGAGCATTTGGAGGCGGCGCGAACCTTCGCGGCGGGCAGCGGGGCGGACGCCTTGGCAAACGCCCTGACCGCGTTTCCCGGTCTCATCGCCATGTTTATCGCGGACCGGGTTTCGGGACCGACCATGGAACCGCTCACGACTGTTGAGCGGCTGCGTGCGCTCTACGCGCCGGAGGGGGAGGGGGCGATCGATCCGGGCAGATCTATTTGATCTCACTGGTGCTCGCCTCGCCGCGTACGGCAAAGGCGTAGAACCGCGATCCCAGATACCCTGTCAGCGTGTACGGAATAACGCCGAGCGGTTGGGCAAGATAGGGGTCGACACCCAACGCGACAATCCCGAGCACAAAGCCATATTGCACAAGAAACGCCGCACCGGTGACGACGACGAAACGCACAAAGGCCGGCAGCTTCGGCCCTTGGTGCCGAAACGTGTAGCGCGCATTCAGCAAAAAGCTCCACACGATACCGACCGCATAGCCGATGGGATTGGCGATGGCGACGGGCAAGCCGAAGAGCCCTAGGCACAGGAAGATCACCACAAGGCCGACGGCGGTATTCGTGACGCCGACCAAGAGATACCGGACGGAAGAATATCGAGTGAGCTGAATTACGCGCTCCCTTAACGACTGCACGCCCCGAGACGACCCGTGGGGCGAAGATACTAAACTCATACTACGCGTCTCCTGTACTGTGCCCAAACCTTAGGGGGTGCGGTAGGGCGTGACCGTCACCCGATGAAAATTACTGGAGGTCCCGGCCTGCCATCCGGCCGCATCCAAATCCGGCCGAAAGATATCGAACCGCTTATCCCCGCATTGTGACCGCACAACCCAGACCGTATCGAAGGCGGCCCCGATCGAGGCGACATCGGGAAAGCGGCCCGCCGGGTCGATCATGCGGCGGGCTTCTTCGGTTGGCTGATTAAAGCGATATTTGATCGGCAGCTGGGATTGCGCCAGGGCCCGTTCAAAGTCCGCTTCGACGATGAAATTGTGAAAGATATTGAACGTGAAAACGGTGTAAGGCGCGGGCGCCGCGTAATAGTGAAACGGCAGATACACCGTGTTCGCACAAATCAAAACCGCGTCATTGACGCCAGTATTGGCCTCCAGGAAGGCTGTGACCTTGTCCCAGTCCTGCTTTTTCTGGGTGGCTTTGAAATCGCCGAAAGACATAAGGCTGGCGATAAAAATAACGCCGCTTAGCCCAATCAACGCCGCCCGGTGGCGGATGAAGGCTGCCGCGATGCCCAGGGCCAGCGCGCCACCGATCATGCTGGGAAGCACAGTGCGCAGCATATAGACCGGTTTCACAAAGCCGATGAGCCACAAGAGCAACGGGGCAAGGGCCAAAAGCGCGAGCAAGAGTGTGACTAAGGTGGTCCGCCGTCGGATGAGTGCGATGAGTACCCCTAGACCGATCAGCGCCACAAATCCAAGATGAAGGGCCATATCGAGGCCGTTCAGGTAGCTCGGCCCGTGAACGTTAACAAGGCTCGAGGCGGCTTCGACGGGAGAGTAGTGGTGGAGCCATTGGAAACTCCGGTCGGGCAGGGTGAGAAGCGTGTACCCCCAGGGCAGCCAGACCGCGAGGGCCGCCAGGTTGATGCTGATCCAAGCCACGAGTTGGGGCTGTTTGAGATTTTGCAGGGGCCAGCATTTCGGGAGCAGCACCGCATTGATCGCTACCAAGAAAAACAACGCGATCATGTGCGAGTAAAGCGAGAGGAGTGCGCCGATGCCGTAAAGCCAAAGCCCGGGCCGCGCCAAAACATCAGCCCATTCGGGCGTGGTGGGCGAGCCATTAGCGGGCCGCTGGGTGCGCCAATAGAGAATCAACCCATACACCGCGAGCGCGAGCGTTAAGATGACGAGCGTGTAGGAGCGCGCCTCCTGGCTGTATTCGATGTGCGCAGTGGTAAGAGCAAGCGCGCCGGCCGCGGCCAGGCCGCTCACCGGCCCGGCGATTTCCCGCCCGATCAAAAACATCAGCCAAACTGTCGCCGTACCGATGACCGCCGATAGAAACCGCAGTTGGAACTCGCCCTCCCCGAGCGGCAAAAAAATGTGCTGCAGGGCATAATAAAGCGGCGGATGCACATCAAAAGGCACCGACAACAATCGCCAGAGATCGTTGTATTTGGCCGCGTAGTAGGAATAGGCCTCGTCGTACCACAGGGGCAGCTTATCGATTTCCCAAAGGCGAATGGCAAAGGCGATGAGAAGGATCACCCCCATCAGCACACGCACGCGGCTCGCCTGGAGCTGGCGCGGGGTGTCCAACAGCCACCGCGAGGAGCGTGTCTCAACTTGGTTCAATAGGATCGACAAGGTGTTCACGGAGCGGCCCCTTATGTCCCCAAAAGGCTGGCGCCCACGGCGTTAGGCTGGCATGGAGCGCCGGCGGCGTGGGTGAGGAGTTCAACTTCCGGGCCAAGCGTCGGGTGCAACAAAGCCCGGTTCTGAACAGCACGGATTGCACCCCGGATCACAGGTCACCTCAGCTTGACTCGGCCCTAGGATTCAAGTGCAGTCGTGTGCCAGCGCTGTGCAAGGCGGCACGTGTTGGGTATCGGCGAAGGGTGTGGATGAAGGATCTGGATGCAGTTCACCACCTATCAGATCGGCCGCGACGAGGGATGCGATATCTGCATTCGCCACCCAACAATCGGCCGCTGGCATGCTGAACTTGTGGGCACCCCCCAAGGGCATTGGTTTTTGACCGATCGGGCCAGCAAGAACGGAACCTTCTT
>JBCDJA010000202.1:0-5093 GCA_038748465.1 Pseudomonadota bacterium | reverse complement strand
TTTAGCTAGTGGTTCTTATGGCTGAAACAGATGCAAAGCGGACAGACGAGACGGGATGCATCTGTTTCAGCCGAACCACTAGCCTGGCTCACCGCAACGTCAGATTGTGACGCACACACGAGTTGCGCGTCTGGCCCAATCGCAATATTGCTTGATGTCCTGCCCTTCCCCTTGTGTACCCGATGGTTAAAAATAAATCAAATCTCGCGTGACGCGTTTGGGCTACAAGACTTCGTGGCTATCTAGCTGAAAGCAATTCAACGGCTTTGGATTATTATATTTGAGGATTTTTAGATAAATCTGATAAAATGTGATATTTACTTTGCAGTATTTGTGATAAAGAATTTTATTGTTGAATTAAATCCAGTAAGCTGACGCTTACGTGCCCGTCCAGGCGATGCCACGCTTGGCCGGTTTGCCAGGGCGCGCGAGTTTGCAAGAGCGCGCCAGCTTTCCAGAGCAGGCCAGCTTGCCCGAGCAGGATTGTCCAAGCGTCGCTTGTGTATTAGGGACGTCCCCTATGCAAAACCCGCAGCACCAAAGCGAGGTGGCGATTGCCGCCTTCTATGCGTTTTTCCGGCTTGCCGACCCGAGCGCGCTCGCCGGCCTCGTCCGGGAGGAGGCGGCGAGACGAGATGTCTACGGAACGATTTTGCTTGCCAAGGAAGGCGTTAATGGCACCATCGCCGGCGAGGCCCAGGCCGTCCGCCACCTGCTTGCTTTCTTAGGCGATCAGTCCGGCTGCGGACCCTTGGACGTCAAATGGGCAAGCGCACCCCACAGCCCGTTTCGGCGGATGAAGGTCGCCGTGCGGCGGGAGATCGTCTCGCTCGGCGTGGCGGGGATCGACCCGGCGCGGCAAACCGGGATTTATGTAGACCCGAAAGATTGGAACGCCCTCATCGCCGATCCGGCAACGATTGCGATCGACACCCGCAACGCCTACGAGGTCGATCTTGGCACCTTCAAGGGGGCCATGGACCCGAAGACCGAGTGCTTCAGATCGTTTCCCGGATGGCTTAAAGCCAACCACGAGACGCTGCGCAACAGGCCGTTGGCGATGTTCTGTACCGGCGGCATCCGCTGCGAAAAAGCAACCGCCCTCGCCTTGGCTGAGGGCCTTGGGCCCGTCTATCACCTCAAGGGCGGCATTTTATCCTACCTTGAGCATGTTCCGCCTGCGGAAAGCCAATGGACTGGCGAGTGTTTCGTGTTCGACCACCGGGTGACGGTGGACCACGCTCTTCAGCCTGGCACCTTCTCGGTCTGTAAGGCCTGCCGGCGCCCCTTGACCGACGCGGATCGCCGGTCCCCCTATTTCATCGACGGTGTGTCGTGCGCCGCGTGCCACGCCACGAAGACGCCGGCGCAAAAAGCGCGGTATGCGGAGCGCCACAAGCAAATGTCGCTTGCTGAGATCCGCGCCGCCCGCGAGGCGTGACCACGCAGCCGTCGCAAAGACCGAGGGGTCTGGCCGCTTGAACGCCGGCAGTCTTCATGCGGCACCCTAAAGGCCGACGGCATCGAGGATCGAGGGAATGTGCTTTTTGAGGCCGAAGAAACCTTTGGTCGCGTGGGGCCAGGCAAGGCTATCCCACGCCCGGCGCACTGGCACCAAGGCAACGCCGTGCTCATCAAGGGTTGAGCCAAGCCGCGCCAGGGCATCGGCCACGGGGCCCACCGGCGCATAGCCGGTCACTACCTGCTCGCCCCCGGCCTCGATAAGGGTCGATCCAAGCTGCTCAATAGACGAAAACACCTTTCCTCCGCCCGGGTCACACCCAAAATGCGCGCGGGCACGGCCCATGCCATCGGCTAGGGCGCCCTCAACAAACGAGGTGACCACGCCGGAAACCGGCAGGGGTGAGCGGTCTGCCGGGCAGGCAAATCCGAAAACGCCCTCAATTGCCCCGGGCGCGAGGGGCAAACTTTCCGGGCTGAGGTCCTCCTCGGTCAAGAGGAGCATTGTGCGTTTTTGCGGATCGACCATCGGCGGGAGAGCGGGCGCGAGCGGTGCAGGCACGGGCTCGGCCTCCAGCGGGCCCGCCCGCTCGTCCAGTCCAGCGGCAAGCTCAAACCGCCCGTCCGTGTACTTGGCAATGTTGGAGGCCCTGGCGAGATAGTTTTTACCCTGAGTGTGAAGCCCGGCAACCCACCGCCATGACAGCGTATTGGACGCGGGGTCCCCGTCCAGCAAATGGCGCAGGAAGAAATCAGCCCCCAGCTCCCAGGGCAGACGCAGGGTGAACACCCAGATGCTGGCAAACCACATGCGCGCATGGTTATGAAGATAGCCGGTCTCCACCAACTCCTCGGCCCAGAAATCGAAACAATCGATCCCGGTGCGTCCCGTCACCGCGGCCTCAAAGGCGCTGCGCAACCCGGATGCGGTTTGCAGGGCCTGGGCAGCGGCGCGCATATCGGCTTGATAGTCCGACCACACCGAGGGCCGATGCTCGAGCCAGCCCTTCCAATAGGTTCGCCAAAACACCTCCTGAATGAATTTCTCCGCTGCCGAGCGGCTGTGGCGCTTAAGCACCCGCGCCACGATCTCCTCTTCGGTGACCAGCCGATGGCGCGTATAGGGGGAGAGCACCGAGACATTGCCGCGCCGGTCCGGGCCGAAATCGAAATTTCGCGTGGCCGCATAGTCCCGTCCCGCGCGCGGCAAAAACCCCTCAAGCTGCTCGAGCCCGGCAGCCCGCGTGGGATCGGCCGTGAGGGGCCATGGCTCCACCGCCGCGGCGCCCTCACCTGCGCCAAACACCTCACCCCGATCGCTCATCCATCCCCCCTCGATCGCGCGCCCACTCTGCGCCCTCACCGTCCGCTCCCAGCCTGGGTTCAACACATACGCTGGCGATAGCGCGCGTCCAGAGACTTCAAATCGTGCGCGCGATCACGGCGCGGCGCCCTTGGTATTTTACCGCTTGGTGAAATACCCTAGCCTCGCTGTACCACAAGTCCTGGAGAAGGAAACCGCGATGCCCAACATCGTAACATTCGATGCTGTTGGAGGCGCCGATGTCTTGAAGGTCGTCGATGCGCCGGCCCGTGACCCGGCCCCCGGGGAGGTGCGCCTGAGCCTATCGAGCATCGGCCTCAACCGAGCGGAAATTCTGTATCGGGAAGGACTTTATTTCCAGACGCCGCAGTTTCCCGGTTGCCGGATCGGGCTTGAAGGTGTGGGGCGCGTCGACGCGGTTGGCGAGGGTGTAACGGGGATCAATGAGGGGGACCGCTTTGTGACGGGCCCCACCAATACGATGGCGCAAACCGGTGTCTATGGCCAGACGGTCACGGTTGGTGCCGAGCATTTGCTGCCTGATATTCCGCAGTTTACAGACGATGAGCTTGCCGCGCTTTGGGTCGCGTATTTGACCTGCTATGGCCCATTTGTGGAGATCGCGGGCCTTCAGAAGGGGGACTATGTGCTCATCGCCGCGGCCTCAAGCTCGGTCGGCTATGCGGGCATCCAAATCGCCAAGGCGCTTGGCGCCCACCCGATTGCAACAAGCCGCACCCGCGCCAAGGAAGCGGCCCTCCTGGAGGCGGGGGCAGAGGCGGTTATCCCCACGGACGAGGCGGCCGATCTCACCGCGGCGCTTATGGAGCCCACCGGCGGGGCGGGCTATCGCTTGATCTTCGATCCCATTGGCGGGGCGATTGTGGAGCCGATGGCCGCCGCCCTGGCGCTTAACGGCCATTACGTTCTCTATGGCCTGCTCGATCCCAATCCGACCGTCTATCCCACCCTTTTGTCCTTCGTGAAGCATATGCACTTTCACACCTTTATGGTGCCGACCCAGGGCATTGCCGATCGGGCGATGCGCGACAAAGGCACGGCCTTTCTGGCGCGCGCGGTCGCCAATGGGCATCTCAAGCCCAAGCTTGACAGGATTTTCGAGCTGCAGGATGTCCGCGCGGCCCATACCTACATGGAATCCAACCAGCAAAACGGTAAGATCGTCATGCGGGCTTAATCCTTAGGCCCGCCAACGACGCTGCGCGAGGAAGGGCCCCATGGATTTCACGTTTCAAACCGTACCGCATATCATCGTGCAGGACGGGGCAGCGACCAGGCTGGGCGCCCTGCTTGCCGAGCATCCCGCCTTTGCCGGATTGCAACGCCCCCTGATCGTCACAGATCAGGGCCTCATCGATGCGGGGCTTTTGCAAGGGGCGCTGGCCTCGCTCAGCGCGGCCGGCCTTGATGCGGTGATCTACTCCGACGTCATCGCCGACCCGCCCGACACCCTGATCAAAGCGGCAGCCACGATCGCCCGGGAGGAGGCCGTGGACGCCGTGATCGGCCTTGGCGGCGGCTCCTCCATGGACACCGCCAAGCTTATTGCCGTGCTCGCAAAAAGCGACCAGCCGCTTGAGGCGATGTATGGGGTTGGCTTTGTGACGGGACCGCGCCTGCCCCTGGCCCAGGTGCCGACAACGGCCGGCACCGGCTCGGAGGTCACGCCCATCTCCATCGTCACCACGGGCGAGACCACCAAATCAGGCATCGTCTCGCCGGTGCTCTATGCCGATCTTGCGATCCTCGATGCGCCGTTGACCGCGCGACTGCCGAGCGCGGTGACCGCGGCGACGGGGGTGGATGCCATGGTCCACGCCATCGAGGCCTATACCTCGAAGATCCGAAAAAATCCGTATTCAGATCACCTGGCACGGGAGGCCTTGCGCCTGTTGTCGCAAAACCTCCTTCCCGCCTGCGGAGAGGGCGCGCCGATCGAAGCGCGGCGGGCGATGCTGATGGGCTCGATGCTGGCCGGCCAAGCCTTTGCCAATGCTCCCGTGGCGGCGGTGCACGCCCTCGCCTATCCGCTCGGCGGCATTTATCACCTTCCCCACGGGCTCACCAATTCGCTTGTCCTACCCCATGTGCTGCAGTTTAACGCCTCGGCCGCGGCGGCGCTTTATGCCGAGCTGGCGCCCATCGTGAAGCCAGGGGCGGCAGGCTCGGTTGCAACGCTTACAGACATCTTTGTGGAGGAGCTCACGCGGCTCACCGCGCAGGCGGGCATCCCCAAGCATCTGTCAGAGGTTGGTGTCTCCCACAACGCGCTTCCGCGCCTTGACGA
>JBCDJA010000201.1:0-5108 GCA_038748465.1 Pseudomonadota bacterium | reverse complement strand
GCGCGGAACCGCTCGTTGAGTTTGGTGCCGGTCTCGATGTTTTTGAGTTCGACCTGGGCAAAGGCGCCGCCCTTGCCCGGTTTAACGGCTTGGATTTTGACCGCGACCCAAAGTCCATCCTTGTGTTGGATGACATTGCCGGGGCGGATGGTGTTGCCTTGGATTTTCATGGGTCTCTCGATCGCTCGCTCGGGGCCGGAGACCGTGTTTAGGCGACGGGCCGGCAAATGGGAAGGCCGGCAAAGGCGAAGGGGCAAAGGGGAAGGCCCGCAATCGGTACGGCCCGCAATCCGCAACGGCAGCAAAGCCGGTGGCGGCTACTGGCGGAAAAGCGCCCCGGTCTCGATCATCGATTGGGCCTGGGCCACCACCTCCTCGCTGAGATAGGGGGTAAAGCCCTGCTCAAGCTCTGGCGGCATGGCGATGCCCGCCTGTTTTGCCAGGACAAAATGCGCATAGGCCCGCACCAGGTCAGGCCGCCCATCGTTCGCCCCGCCGTAAATCGTCGCTAGGGCAAAGCTTGCCTCGCCGGCGCCTTTGGCGGCTGCACTCGTAAAATACGCGACCGCTTTGGCGAGATCGCGGGGCAGCACGGTGCCTTCATAAAACAAAAAGCCGAGCGCCATTTCCGCTTCCGCCAGCCCGGCCTCGGCGGCCTCCTGGATCATCTTGAGGCCTTTGTCGGGGTCGGCTTTGACGCCGATGCCCTCAAGATAAAGCACCCCAAGATTGTGCATGGCGCCGAAATGCCCGCCCTCGGCGGCTTTTTCGAACCAGGTAATGGCCCGGTCCGGATTGGCCTTGACGCCAGTTCCGTTGGCATAGAGAAGCCCGGTCTCGAAGGCCGCTTCCGCATGGCCCTCTTCTGCGGCTTCGCTCATCAGCTTGCGTGCTTTTTTGAGATTTTTGTCGACGCCTTTGCCGTCAAGGTAGAGAAGGCCCAGCTCGTATTTGGCATCGCGCAGACCATCCTCGGCCGCTGAGGCAAACCAGCCCGCCGCTTTCGGTAGGTTTTGCTCGACCCCGCGGCCCGACAGGGCAATGAGGCCAATCACAAACTTCGCTTGGGTGTGGCCTTGTCCGGCCGCAGCCCCAAGCCATTGAAGGGCCGTGGTTGCGTCATAGGCAACGCCTCTCTCTTCCACGTAGAGCATTGCGTAGCGATACTGACTTTCCGCCCGGCCCGCCTTGGCCTCGTCTTCCAGCTTTGCGTGGGCGGCCGCATAATCGCCCTGCCAATAAAGCTGCTCGCCCTCGCTGTCCGCGGCGCGTAAGGCGGTAAGGGGGGCGAGGCCGAAAATCAGCAAAAGGATGAAAAAACGGTAGGTCATAGAGGGTCCGGTCATGGGCCGATCTCGGCGCAAAGGGTATTGAAGTGCCTGACTGCCGCTGCCGGGCCGTCCGGATGGTTCCAGACGCCGGCGGAGACGGCCAAAAAGTCAGCGCCCGCCTCGATAAGCGGGCGACAATTGTCCGTGGTGATGCCGCCAATCGCGACACACGGGACGGTGAAAAGCGGTGCCCACCAGTCGATCAGCGACACGTCCGCACGGGTTTTGGGCTGTTTCGTGGCGGTCGGGAAAAACGCGCCAAAGGCGACATAATCGGCCCCCGCCTCGCCGGCGGCCATGGCAAGATGCCTTGAGGCGTGGCAGGTGACGCCGACAATCCCCTCATCGCCCACGGCTTTGCGCGCCTCGGCATAGGAGGCGTCATCCTGGCCGATATGCACCCCGTCGGCACCGCATTCGCGCGCGAGGTCCGGGCGGTCATTGACCAAAAAGGCCGCGCCTGCCGCTTGCACGAGGGGGCAAAGGCGCGCGGCGGCAGCGCGGATGGTTTCATCGTCCGCGGGCTTGAGGCGCAATTGCACGCAAGCGACGTCCCCGGCTTCCAGCACTGCCGCCAATTGATCGGCAAACGGATCAAGGTCGATTTCCGGCGGCGTGATGAGATAAAGCCGGCAGGGCTCAGAGTTTTGGTGTGTCGGGCTGGTGGTCATGCGGATTGGGGGGCAGGCACAGCGTTGGGGAGCGTTGACCAAAACCGGTCCCAATAGGGGTCCTCACCAAAGCGCTCTGTGAGGAAATCGATAAAGGCGCGGACCCGCGGCGAGAGGTGCCGGCCGGCCGGATACACCGCATAGGCGGTCAAGCCATTCCATTCCACATCGGGCAGCAGCACTTCGAGGCTGCCGTCCTCAATCGCCTCATGGGCGACAAAGCACGGAATAACGAGAACCCCAAGGCCGCCGATGGCCGCTGCCAGCAACACATCGCCGTTCGAGGCGTGAAGGCGCGTGCTGAGCCTCAGGGTTTTTGTCGCCCCTGACGGGTCCCGATAGCCCCAGGTTTGCCGTTCCGGCACAACCGAATAGCGCAGGCCCTTGTGACCGCTCAAATCCTCCGGCCGCATCGGACGGCCATGGGCCTCCAGATAGGCCGGGCTTGCAACCGCCACCATGCGAATGGGCGCCAAGGCGCGGGCGCGCAGGGTCGAATCGTCGAGATTGGCGATCCGGATCGCCATATCAAACCCCGCTTCAATGAGGTTCACCTGCCGGTCATTCACATCGAGATCGATTGTGATGCCAGGGTTTTCGTGCAGAAAGTCGACCATGGCCGGGGCGAGATGGCGGAAGCCAAACGAGACGGAGGCGGCGATGCGCAAGGTACCCTGCAGGTCCCGATAGTCTGTCGAGGCCAAGGTCTCGGCCTCTTGCATATCATCGAGGATGCGCCGGCAGCGCTCATAAAAATCGCGGCCGGTTTCGGTCAGGCTTATCCGGCGCGTGGAGCGGTTAAGCAGCTGCGCGCCGAGCCGCTGCTCCAGATCATTAATCCGCCGGCTGACGGCCGATTTGGCGATGTTAAGGCGCTGGCCGGCCTGGGAAAAACTCCCGGCCTCCACAACGCGGACAAAGGTCAGCCATTCCTGGAAGCGGTCCATTGTTCTGCCCTCAAGAACACAGTTGCCCTTGATACGTCTATTCCGACCGCCGGGAAACTCTCTACGTCTGTCCCAGAGCAACTTTTTTGGTGGGAGCCGGATATGTCCAAAACGCCTTTTACAATCCTTGAAGTCACCGCAAGCGCCCGCAATGACGGATCGGTGAGCCGTGCGCTGGTCGCCGACGTCACCGAGCAGCTCAGCGCGGCCCATCCCGGCGCCGAGGTAATCCGCCGCGATGTCGCCGCCGGTGTGCCGCTCATCGATGAGGCCTGGGTCGGCGCGACCTTCACTCCGCCGGAGAACCGCACGGCCGACCAGCACGCCGCCCTGTCTTATTCGGACCGGCTGGTGGAGGAGGTGCAGCGCGCCGATGCGATCGTTATCGGAACGCCGATCTATAATTTCTCCGTGCCCGCCGCCCTCAAAGCCTGGATCGACCAAATTGCCCGCGCTCGGCTGACCTTCGAATACACGCCCGAGGGGCCGCGGGGCTTGTTGGCCGATCGGCCCGTTTATCTCGTGATTGCCTCAGGCGGCACGGGGCTTGGAAGCGAGGCTGACTTTGCAAGCGGCTATCTCAAGCATTTCCTCGCGTTTTTGGGCATCACCTCGGTTAAGGTCATTGCGGCCGATCAATTGATGGCGGGCGATCCGGCGGCGAAGACCGAGGCGGCAAAGGCCTCCATCGAGACACTCATCTAGGAGCGAGCGAGCATCAGGAGGCATACCCATGGGACACTTGGTAGACGGACAATGGCGTGACGAGTGGTATGATACAAAATCGACGGGCGGTAAATTCAAGCGGCAGGTGCAGGCCTTCCGCAACTGGGTTACCGAGGACGGATCGGCCGGACCGAGCGGTGAGGGCGGTTTCAAAGCCGAGCCCGGGCGGTATCATCTTTATGTGTCGCTCGCCTGTCCGTGGGCCCATCGCACCTTGATCATGCGGGCTCTGAAGGGGCTTGAGGGGATGATCGGCGTGTCGGTTGTTCACCCGCTCATGCTGGATGAGGGATGGACCTTCGCTGAAGGGCCGGGCGTTGTGCCCGATCCGGTCTATGGCGTGGCCCGGCTTTATGAGCTCTATCAAAAGGTCGACCCGACCTTTACGGGGCGTGTGACCGTGCCTGTGCTTTGGGATCTGCACACCAACACGATCGTCAATAATGAATCGTCTGAAATCATCCGTATGCTGAACTCAGCCTTCGACGGTCTGGGTGCGAAAGCTGGGGACTATTGGCCCGAAGCCCTGCGCGATGACATCGAGGCGGTGAACACGCGGGTTTATGACACGCTCAACAACGGGGTCTACAAATCGGGCTTTGCAACGACCCAAGCCGCCTATGAAGAAGCGGTGGTGCCGCTTTTCGAAACGCTGGATTGGCTTGAGGAAAGGCTTGGCCGGCAAGCTTATTTGCTGGGCGATACGCTGACCGAGGCCGATTGGCGCTTGTTCACGACCCTGGTGCGGTTCGACCCGGTATATTATTCGCACTTCAAGTGCAATATCCGTAGACTGAGCGATTATCCAAATCTATGGGCCTATACACGGGCCCTTTACCAATGGCCCGGCGTGAAAGAGACGGTGAATTTCGACCACATTAAGCAGCATTATTTCGACAGCCACCGGATGATCAATCCCACCGGAATTGTGCCGGTCGGACCCGTTTTAGACTTTGATGCACCCTCCGGGCGTTAGGCCCGGAGGAGGCACACTGTGAGGTCTTGAAAGGCTGGGACCCGTTAAGCCGCGACGAGTTCCACGGTCACCGGGAAGGGGCCGAGCACCGATGTGGCCTCCGCGTGCTTATCGGAGGGTAGTGCGACCTTTGCCAAAGTGCCGTGTTTCTCGTGGCGCTCGACATTGACTTGCGCGTCGAGCCCCTTTTCCTTCAAGGCCGTCGAGAGGGCAAAGGTGGTGGCCAGCAGCCGCAGGTCGGGCTTGAAGATCTTGCCGACGGTGGTCACCGGCATCGCCTCCACGATTTCGATGCGGACGGGGACGGCCGCTCGCTCGCCGATATTGTCTTTTGCAAAGGCGCGCAATTCATCCGCCGTCACCGAGACGCCCTCGCGCAATTGCACATAGGCGCAGGGCAATTCACCCGCATAAGCGTCAGGTTGACCGATGGCAGCAACAAGCGCCACCGCCTCAT
>JBCDJA010000200.1:0-5141 GCA_038748465.1 Pseudomonadota bacterium | reverse complement strand
CGCGTGTGACCCATATTTTTCTTCCGCCGACCGCCTTTTACGGCCTGCTCGATGAGGCGGCCCGCAACACCTATGACACGTCAAGCTTGCGGCAAATCATTATCGCCGCAGCTCCAGTGGCGCCGGAAAAACTTCGCGAAGGCGTAAAGCGCTTTGGCCCGGTGATTGCCCAATGTTTCGGCCAGGCCGAGTCGCCCATGATGGTGTCCTGGATGCGGCCGGAGATTTTGGCTGCGGCGGCGCAAGGCGAGCATCCGGAACGGGTGGCAAGTTGTGGGCAGATCACCTCAGCGACCCAGGTCGCGATCCTCGATGAGACGGGCACAGCATTGCCGCCGGGCGAGCGGGGGGAGATTTGTGTCCGTGGGCCCCTTGTTACGCCCGGCTATTACAAATTGCCTGAGGCGACGGCCGAGATCCGGCGTCATGGGTGGCATCACACGGGGGATGTCGGATATCTCGATGAGCATGGGTTCCTTTATATCGTTGACCGACTGAAGGATATGATTATCACCGGCGGCTTTAACGTGTTTTCCGCTGAGGTCGAGGCCCCGATCCTCGCCTTGCCGGAAGTGTTGGAGTGTGCGGTGGTTGGCGTACCCGATCCGAAATGGGGGGAGGCGGTCAAGGCTATCGTAGTGTTGCGCGAAGGGCAGTCGCTCGATGAGGCCGGCCTGATCGAGCAGGTCAAGCCCAAACTGGGCAGCGTTAAAACACCGAAAAGCGTTGAGTTTTGGCCTGCCCTGCCAAAAACCAATGTGGGCAAGACGGACAAAAAAGAAATCAAAAAGAAGTTTCAGGCCTAGGCAGCGCTTGTCTGCGAGAGCTGTGTCTTTGCGGGCCTGCGCAGGCCCGTGGGTGGGGCGGTGGCCGGCTAGTTTATCCTCGGTGGGGCCGCTTATTCGGCCATGCCGGTCACTTGCATGGCTTTGGCATAGGCCGCACGATCTGAAATCCGTGTACGATAGGCTGTAATAGATGGGAAGGCGGCAAGGGGCTCTCCCAAAAATCGCTCGCTGGTCTCAAAGACGAACATCATCATGATGTCCGCGGCCGTAAAGTCCTCTCCAGCAAAATAGGGCGATTTGGCAAGGGTTGAATCCATGTGCGCCAAGTGGGCCTCAATTGTGCCGTTGACGTACTCTTCCACAAACGGGACCTGCGGGGCGCCAGCTTGGGTCAGCAATTTGTGCACAAGCCGGCTCGTCAGCATGCCAAGCGCAGAGCCTTCGGCAAAATGGAACCAGTATAAATAAGACGCATACGAAGGATCATCGGGTGTAACGGTTAGCCTGCCCCCGCCATGCCGTGCCAAAAGGTACTCGATGATGGCGCCGGACTCGGCAAGCACGACGTTTCCGTCGCGGATCACTGGCGACTTACCAAGGGGATGGATCTCCGCCAATGCCTCGGGCGCGCGCAAATCCGCCTGTCGCTCAAAAACCTCGATCTCGTAAGGCGCGCCCAACTCTTCCATAAGCCACACGATCCGCTCTGACCGGGAATTTTTTAGGTGATAAATTGTGACCATTGAGTGCGCCCCGAGGTAAAACGAAGGCCACGAGACTAGGCCGATTGGCAAGCTCTGGCCAGCCTTTATCCGCCGGCTAGAGGCCCTCGCGTAACCGGTCTGCCAGGGCCGTGGGTGTGGTGGGCACCCCGCCAAAGGCATCGCGGAACCAAGCCAGGTAGCCGTCGAACACACCGAGAAATCGTGCCAAATCGTCCGCTGTCTGCACATAGGATGTGCATCCAGGTTTGGCGGTCGGGCTGTGGAGAGACAACGTGAAATGGCGCTCGCCCGCCTTGAAGAGAGCGTTTGTCAGCTTGATGAGGTCGCCCAAATCATGTCCTTCCGGGCTCAGACGAAGCCGCTGCACAAGGCCGGTCCGCGATAAAACCGCGCCCGCAAAACTCCGCCGGCCCAGCGGCGAATCGATAAAGCGCTGCAGGGCCGCGCCTCGGACCCGCAAGGGGCCAACAAAGGCGCCCGTATTGGGCAACGCCAGCAGCCCGCCAGGACGATCGATCCAATAGGGGCCGTTCCCCACATCGTCATAGGTCGGGCCTCCATCCGTATGGAAATCGAAGGGCGGCATGGCCGATAGGTCGATATCAAGGTCGCACGCCCGCATCGCCTCAGCCGTATGGGGACCAAAGCCATACCGACCGGCTTTATGCATACGCGGCCGCTTGCCGAACCGCTCGGCGATGGTCTCGACAAGATGGGCTAGTTTTGCTGCTTCCAGGGCAGGATCAAGGTTCCCTTGATAGGACGTGAGGGATGAAACGATTTCCTCATGGGGCGGATTGACCCATGTATGCAGATGCGCACCGATCTCGCAGGCGTCGCGCTCTGCATAGGTCAGCAGCCGTTTAACGGCGCGCTCGTCGGTCGCAACCGGATAATCGATAACATAGCTTGGCACATATCCATGGGCCTCACAGATATCTTGGATAAGGCCGATTTCGGCGATGGCTTCCGTAGCCGTCGCATCGCGCCTGAAGGGGCCGTCCCAATCAAACTCTTCCTCCGTGTCCACCACCACACACAAGCTCGCCCGGGCATCGCCGGGCAGCGTGGCGCGTGCAAGCCCTGAAAGCGGGCGGGATTTTTCCGGAGGGCGGACCATGTAAGCGGGTTCCGTTAACGGTGAATTGGACTGGACGAACCAACGCCCATAAGTGTCAACATTACGTTGCCTTCAATCAATGGGCCGAATGGCGGGGCGGGCCGCAGCAAACGTGCAATGGCTGGCCGCTTCACAACTTTAAGGGGCGCAGGTGGCGGCAAAACCCCCGACACCCGACTGGGAGACCACCGATGCATCCCCGCCCCTTGGCGAGGGGAGCGTCCATCTTTGGCGGATTTTCCTTGGTGCTTTGGATAGTGCGGAGGAGCCAGGTGTGCTCGATGCCAGCGAGTTGGAGCGGGCACGCCGGCTTCGCTTCGCCGAGCACAGGGCCCGCTTCGTGATTGGGCGGACGGCCCTCCGGCAGATTTTGGCGCGCTATGTGGGGTGTCCCCCCGAAGCGCTGCGCTACACTGTCGATCCGCGCGGCAAACCTTCGCTCCAAAGGGGCGCCGCTGGCGTGTCGCTTCCTGATTTTAACACCAGTCGGTCGGGCGAGTGGTCCCTCCTCGCGATCAGCCGGGGAGCCCCGGTCGGGGTGGATATCGAGGCGGTGCGGCCGTCCAAAGACTGGCCGCTTGTGGCCGAGCGCCATTTCACCGCCGCTGAGCGCCAGGGCTTGGAGGCCCTGTCTGCAAGCCATCGCACAGACGGGTTCTTTCATATCTGGACGCAGAAGGAAGCCCTCGCCAAAGCAACCGGAGAGGGAATTCCAGAGGCCCTGTCACGCTATGAGGTGGAACCGAACCCCCAAAAGCCCGCCGGTTTTCGGGTGGTTGAGGCGCGCGACGAGGGGGGCAAGGCCGCGCCAATGGCTTGGAAATTGCTTAGTTTTGAGCCGTATGCGGGCTATCGCGCGGCCATTTGTGTCGGTCCGGCACAGACACTCACCCACTGGCTAGAGGCGGGGCCCGCCCTGGGCAAACCGTTGCGGCGATGAGGCGCCTCCCAGAGCGCGGGCGCGGTTGGGTAGCCTTCTAAGCTTGGCGGGGCCCCTTTGAGAGGGCGGTGGCTCGGCCCTGGGGCCCCGATTTTCTGCACCGTGCGCCGTTGGGCGAGGGATGGAGACGTGCAAGGCGATGACCGATCGACCGACCATCGGCCCCCTGGCCCTTGCAGCAAGCTTTACGGTCGAGCCCCTGGCCGATGTCTTTGCCTTCTGGTCAGACCAGCTCGGGCTTGACCTGCCGGTTGTTTTCGCGCCCCACGCGCACCTTTACCAATCGCTTCTCGATCGCTCATCGCCCCTGCATGCCGCTTCCGCTAGCCGGCGTGTGCTTGTGTTTAGGTGGTCTGACATTGCGGACATCGACGAACGGGAAAGTGCTGTCGATGAGCTGATCCGTACCGTGCGGATCGCAGCGCTGAGGACGCCGGTTTTGGTGCTGGTGGCACCGGATGGGACGGCTGCCGGCGAGGCGGCTGGCCGGCTCGCCCGGCTCTCCGAGGGTCTTGAAGATTTGCCAGGCGTGACGGTCGATGACGGGAGGCGTTTTTTTCAGGCCTACCGGGTCGACGCGCCGTTCGATGAGAAGGCCGACCGCCTTGCACACCTTCCCTACACGGCTGAAGGCATGGCAGCGCTTGGCACAGGCCTCGTGCGGTGGCATCTTGCAGCATCTCGTCCGCCCCTCAAACTTCTCGCTGTCGATTGCGACAACACGCTTTGGGGCGGCGTTCTGGGTGAGGACGGTCCCTCTGGGCTTCACGTCCAGGAGGGGCACCGGGCGCTTCAAAAAGCCTTGGTGCGGCAGTCCGAGGCAGGACGGATTATCACTCTCGCAAGCAAAAATGAGGAAACGGAGGTGCTCGGATATCTTGCCGATGCCCCTCAATGCGATCTAAGGCCGGCGCATATTCTGGCCCACCGGATCGGCTGGGACGCTAAGTCACTGACCGTTCCGCAGCTTGCAGAAGACTTTGGCGTCGGTCTCGATGCCGTCCTCTTTTTAGATGACGACGCCAAAGAGATTGCCGAAATGCGATCGATGCATCCTTCCGTGCAGAGCGTTCGGGTGCCGGCGGAGGCTGACGCGCTTTCAGGCTTTGTCGAGCATCTATGGCTCTTTGACACGCCAAAGCTGACGGAGACTGACCGGGGTCGAACCCGTCTCTACCGGGAAGAAAAAGCCCGTAAAGCCCAGGCGCAGGCTGCCCCCTCGCTCGGGGCGTTCCTTGCCTCGCTTGACCTCACCATCGACATTCGACCGGCGGCCCGCAGCGACATCCCCCGGCTCGCCCAGCTCACTCAGCGGACAAATCAATTCAATACAACCTTGTTACGATGTGATGAGATCTCGATTGTGGGCGAGGGGCAGGAGCTTTTCGCGGTCGATGTGCGCGACCGCTTTGGCGAGTACGGCACCGTGGGCGCGATGCGGGGGCGGGCCCAGGGGGACACGTATTTCATTGATCTCTTCTTGCTGAGCTGCCGCGTGCTCGGTCGCGGGGTGGAGCATCGCATGGCCGCCTGGCTCGGCGCCTGGGCTCTCAGGTCCGGACAATCGG
>JBCDJA010000199.1:0-5149 GCA_038748465.1 Pseudomonadota bacterium | reverse complement strand
CCATCATGAACTCCCTTTCCGATGGTCGGGTGGCCATCGGTGCGCAAGCGGTTGGCTTTGCCCAAGGCGCGTTCGACCTTGCCGTTGCCTATGCGCAAGAGCGGACGGCCTTCGGTAAACGGATCATCGATCATCAGGCGCCGGCCTTCCGGCTTGCCGATATGGCCCTCAAGATCGACATTGCACGGACCTATGTAATGCGCGTTGCGGGCATGATCGACCGAGGCGAGCCCTGCGCCGCCGAGGCCTCAATGGCCAAGCTCTATGCCGGCGAAATCTCAGAGCAAGTGTGCTCCGAAGCGATCCAGATTTTCGGCGGCTACGGCTATGTCGAGGAGACGGGCGTTGCGCGCCACTACCGGGACACGCGCGTGTGCCAGATCTACGAGGGCACAAACGACATGCAGCGCCTGGTGATCGCACGCAGCCTCGGGCATGTCGCATAGTCTTCGCCTCATAAAGCGGTAACATCGTCAAGACCCCAAGAACGGGGCTGATGGAGGGAACGACCGATGAGCAAGGCTGTGCAAACCCGCTATGGCGTGGTGCAGGGACGCGAAGACGAAGGGTGTTACGCCTTTTTGGGCGTGCCCTATGCCGCCGCGCCCTTTGGGGAGCGGTTTCTGCGCCCGCCTGAGGCCCCTGAGCCCTGGGACGGTCCGCGGTCCGCAACCGCCTACGGGGATGTGGTCCCCCAGCTTCCCATGATGGGCTATTTCGGCGATGTGTGCGGGCCGAAATATCCGGCCGGGCCCGATTGTCTCAATCTTAACATCTGGACACCTGATCCGGACGCGGAGGGGGTGCCGGTTTATGTGTGGTTCCATGGGGGCGGGTATTTTGCCTGCTCCAACACGGATGATGTCTATAACGGCTCGTCCTTTGCTCGGAACGGCATTGTTGTGGTCACCGTCAATTACCGGCTCGGACCGCTCGGATATCTTCACCTTTCAGATCTCTTTCCCGATTTGCCCGATACGGACAATCTCGGCCTACGCGATCAGATCGCGAGCCTTGAATGGGTGCGCGACAGCATCGCCGCGTTTGGGGGCGATCCGAACCAGGTGACGATTGGCGGGGAAAGCGCGGGCGGCATGTCTTGTCAGATGCTGATCTCAAGCCCCCTCGCCAAGGGGCTCTTCAACCGCGCGACGATCTTGAGCCCCGGGGTGCCGAATGGCTTTTCAAAGGCCGAGGCGAACCAAATCACCGCTGAACTCATCGCCAGGCTTGGCATTGCGCCCGGTGATCGCAAGGCGCTTTTGGCGGTGGAGACGACCGCCCTCTTGGAGGCGACCGGCGCGCTTTTTATAGATGCCATAGAAAGTGGTGATACGGACAAATATCCGGCTAAACTCGTTGGCGGCAAGATGCCCTTCCAGCCTGTCTTTGACACACCGAGCTTGCCCTTGCCGCCGCAAACGGCCCTTGCGCAAGGGGCCGCCAGCGACCTTGAGATCCTGATGGGCGTCACGCACCATGAATTCAGTGTCGTGATGGCTGCCGATGGCGGGGTCTTCACCCCCGATGTCGCCAAGGACATGGATGTGGTTTTCAACGGCGACGGGCAATCGATTATCACCGCCTATCGGGACGCGTTTCCCGGCATTTCCGACTATGATCTCGCGGTTAGGCTGGAATCGGACAAAACCTTCACGGCGATCTCGTTTGATTGTGCCGACCGCCTCGCCGACACCAAGACCCCGATTTGGTTTTATCGCTTCGATTGGGAGACCCCGCAGCTCGATGGGGCCCTTGGAGCCCATCACTTTTTGGAGCTGCCCTTCGTCTTTAATCAGATGGACACGCCCCAAGCAGCAACCCTGGTGGGCGATGAGCGTCCCTATGACCTCGCCCGGACGATCCATGCCGCTTGGATCGCTTTCATCAAAACCGGCGATCCAAACCATGACGGCTTGCCCGCTTGGCCGAATTACACAGCGAAAAACCGCGAAACGTTGCTGCTGAAAGACGAAAGCACGCTCGTTTCCCACCCCTTCGACCCGGACCTGCTCGCGCGTTGGCGCGCCAGCACGCTCCTCTAATCCTGTTTGGAGATCCCCATGACCGAGGTGTATGTCGCCGGCGTCGGTATGACGGCCTTTAAAAAACACGCCGATCGCACGCTCGACGATCTTGGCCGCGAGGCGCTGGAGCTTGCCCTTAAAGATGCCGGGGCCGAACGGAGCGATCTTGAAACGGCCTATTATTCCGGCGCGACGAACGGCTTTTTGCAAGACCAACACCTTATACCGGGGCAGGTTGTGCTCTCAAAAATTGGGGTAGAGAGCATCCCCGTTCTGAATGTGGAAGCGGCGTGCGCGTCTGGCGCGGCGGCCTTCCACCTGGCGGCCCAAGCAATCCAGTCCGGCAGCGCTGACATCGCCCTCGCGCTTGGGATCGAGAAAATGAACATCCCGGACAAAGCCCGCATGTTCGCCGTCTTCGACAGCGGGTGGGACGTTGAAGACCCCGACGAGAACCTGAAAATTCTGTTGGAGCCGTCGAAGGACTTTCCGGTTCCGGAGGGCCATGAATCCCCCAAGCCCTACAGCGTCTTCATGGCCGTCTATGCAGCCCTATGTCGCCAACACATGCACGCCTTCGGGACCACCCAACGGCAAATCGCTGCCGTGTGCGCAAAAAACCATCAGCATTCTGTTCATAACCCGCTAGCGCAGTTCCAAGCCCCTTACACCATCGATGAGGTTTTGGCCGCCGCACCAATCACCTATCCTTTGACGCTGCCCATGTGCGCGCCGATCAGCGATGGGGCTGCTGCCGCCATCCTGTGCAGCGCGCGGGGGCTTGAGCGGCTCGGCGGGCGCAAGTCCCGGGCCGTGCGCGTGATGGCAAGCATGGCCGGATCGTCGGTTAAGCGCCCGGCGGACCGGCCTGATCTCAACAGTGTCCATCGCACGGCAAACCGCGCCTACGAGAAGGCGGGCGTCGGCCCGGACGATATGCATGTGGCCGAGGTGCATGACGCGACCGCCATGGGCGAGATCCTGCACGCCGAAAATTTATCGCTTGTGCCCTTCGGCGAGGGCGGTCCGGCCGCCGAGCGTGGCGAGTTCACCATCGGGGGCCGTGTGCCGATCAACCCCTCAGGGGGGCTGGAAAGCAAAGGCCATCCCATCGGAGCAACGGGGCTCGGGCAGGTGCACGAGCTTGTCACCCAATTGCGTCACGAGGCGGGACCCCGCCAAGTCGAAGGCGCGCGCCGGGCCGTGCAGGAAAACAGCGGTGGACTGATCGACCTCGGCGAAGCGGCCGTGGTGATCAATATCCTGGAACGGTCCGCAGCCTGAGGGGAGTGCACGATGAAGATCAACGGCAAGACAATCGTGATCACCGGGGGGGCCTCGGGCCTCGGCGCGGCGACCGCGTCCTATCTCGTCACCGAGAAGGGCGCCCGAGTTGCCCTCTTCGATCTCAAGGCAGACGAGGGCCACGCGCTGGCTGAAACGCTGGGCGCGGATAAAGCCTTCTTCCAGACCGTCGATGTGACGGACGCAGCCTCGGTGCAGGCAGCCGTCGATGCCACGACTGAGCGCTTCGGCACCATCCATGTGTGCATCAATTGCGCCGGGGTGCCGATGCCCGCCAAGATCCTCGACCGGGAGGGCAAGGCCATGGCGCTCGAGAAGTTCAAGACGGTGATCGACATCAACCTCGTTGGGTCTTTCAACGTGATGAGCAAATGCGCCGAGCAGATGGCAAAAAATCCGCCTGAGAATGAAGAAGAACGCGGGGTGGTGATCAATGTCTCTTCCGGGGCCGCCTATGAGGGGCAGATCGGGCAGGCGGCCTATGGCTCGAGCAAGGCCGGCGTGATCGGCCTTAACATGCCGGCCGCGCGCGAGCTGGGGCGGCTTGGCATCCGCGTCAATGCGATTGCCCCCGGGCTCTTCCGCACACCGATGCTTGAATCCCTCGGCGATAAGGCGATTGCCTCGTTAACGCAGATGGTCGAGGCCCCTAAACGCATGGGCGATATGCGAGAGTTTGCCCATCTGTGCGCCTTCATGATCGAGAATGCCTATCTGAACGGGGAAACGATCCGCCTCGATGCGGCCTCCCGCATGCAGGCGAAGTGAGGGGGCGAGGGTGAGCGCGCGCGGTCCGCTGCATGACGTTCGGGTGCTCGAATTGGCCGGGCTTGGCCCCGTGCCCTTTGCGGGCATGATGTTCGCCGATATGGGAGCCGATGTGATCCTCATCGATCGGCGCAACACCAATCCCAACCAGGCGGAAACAACCACCGCCACCTCCGGGGCATCGGCACTCTACAACCGGGGTAAGCGGTCGATCGCCGTTGACTTGAAAGCGGAGGGCGCCAAGCAAGCCGTGCTTAAGCTGGTGGAGACCGCCGATCTTCTGATCGAGGGGTACAGGCCCGGCGTGATGGAGCGGCTGGGCCTCGGGCCAGAGGTGTGCCATGGGGTCAATCCAGGGCTTGTCTACGGACGGATGACCGGCTGGGGGCAAAGCGGGCCGCTCGCCCAAGCAGCGGGCCATGACATCAATTACATCGCCTTGGCCGGCGCGCTTTATTATGCGGGGGCGGATGATGCGGTGCCGTTCACACCGCCGACGCTCGTGGGCGATGTGGCGGGCGGCGCGATGTCCCTGGCCTTTGGGATGATGGCGGCCCTGCACCGGGTGCGCGCCGGCGAGCCGGGCCAGGTCGTCGATGCCGCGATTTGCGATGGCACGGCTTATCTGACGAGCCTGATGCACGCTGCGCAAAAGGGTGGTCTGCTGTCAGACGATAAGACCGAGAACTTCCTGACCGGCGCCTCGCCCTGGTACAATTCCTATCTGTGTAAGGACGGGAAGCACATTACCGTCGGGGCCCTGGAGCCGAGTTTTTATCGCCAGCTCATCGCCGGCTGCGGGCTGGAGGACGATCCGGATTTCGCCGACCAGATGGATAAAAGCCGCTGGCCTGCCGCCCGAAAGACTCTGGCTGCGCTCTTTGCAAGCGAGTCCCAAGACCATTGGTGCGAGCGATTTGAAGGTACGGATGTCTGTTTTGCCCCCGTCCTAACCTTAAATGAGGCCGCCGCCCATCCCCACATGGTTCACCGCAAGACCTTCGTGGAGAACGAGGGGAGCTTGCAACCGGCGCCCGCCCCCCGGCTTG
>JBCDJA010000198.1:0-5153 GCA_038748465.1 Pseudomonadota bacterium | reverse complement strand
GCGGTGGGCGGTGGCCCTTCGCCAGGGGCCGGCAGCGTTGCCAAGAGACTGGGATCGAGGGTCCGGTGGCCGCCTTCGGCCGGCACAGTCAGCCAGCCACCGCCAGGGATCGGCACCAAGAGGCACGTGCCAAGCCCAGTCCCGGCGCCCAGGGCGAGTTTGGGCAAGGGGGCATTGAGAGATGGGGCGTCCGACGGGTGGGGGCCTAGGGTCTGCCACTCGGAGGGTGCAAGGTGCGGCAGGGCAAGGGCAACCGCCTCGAAGTCGTTCATCAGCCGGACCGGGACCCCAGGCAGGTGGGCGTTCACATCAGCGGCGGTAATCGTCCAATCGGCATTTGTCAGCGTGGCCGCGCCGCCGGAGACGGGCCCCGCGACCGCGATCATGGCCGCGCTCGGCCGATCTGGAACGGCGCTCAAATAGTCGCCAAGCGCCTCTGAAAAGCTGGGAAACTCGGCAACTTTGGATTTGCGGATGTGGGAGGGGTCGCCCGCCCCCTCAACGAGGGCGAACCGCACATTGGTGCCGCCGATATCGGCGATGAGGCTTGGTCCGCTCCCGCCTACGCGCGCTGTTGCCGCCACGGAGCCCTCAAGCAGCCTTGCTCTGGGAGACGCGCCCCAGAGCATCAAGGAAGGCGCGCCGCCAATGAAACACGTCGGTCTCTCGGATCGCGGTCATGAGGCTCGCATGGCGTTCAAGGCGCTCCTCCAGGGGCATGCGAAGGGCATTCTGCAGCGCTTGGGCGGCCTGGTCGGTATCATAGGGGTTGATGATGACCGCCTCGGGCATGGTCTCGGCAGCGCCGGCAAATCGCGAGAGCACCAACACACCCGGGTCTTCGGGGTCTTGGGCCGCCACATATTCTTTCGCAACGAGGTTCATGCCATCGCGCAGGGGCGTCACGAGCCCAACTTTGCTGGCCACAAACAGCGCGGCGAGGCTTTTGCGGGCGACGTGGCGATGGATGTAGCGGATCGGCGTCCAGTCGAACTCAGCAAACTCTCCATTGATGGCGCCGGATAATTGCTCAAGCTCGGTACGAATGTCGGCATAGGCCTCCACGTCTTCTCGGCTGGGCGGCGAGATCTGCATCAGCATCACCTGCCCGCGGTTTTCCGGATAGGCAACCAGCAATTGGCGAAAGGTGTGGAAGCGTTGTGGCAGCCCTTTTGAATAATCGAGCCGATCGACACCGATAATCTGGCTGCGGTTGAGATTGCGCGCCTGCAGTCGCTCGATGGTTTGGCCGGCTTGGCGGCCGTGGGTGAGGGCGGCAAACCCGTCCACATCGATCCCGATCGGAAAATGCCCGGCCTTGATCGTCCGATTAAAGGCGGTAAGATTTCCTCCGCCATCTGACGTCCCCCCAAGCTCCTCCTCGACGAAGCGACTGAAATTGGTCGCATCGCCCGCGGTCTGAAAGCCCACAAGGTCGTAGGAAAAAAGGCAGCGCATCAGCCACAAATGATCGGGGATCGCGACCATGATCTGCGGCGGGGGAAGCGGGATGTGGAGGAAGAACCCAATCCGGTTCCCGCAGCCCATATTGCGCAATTCCGCCGCCAACGGAATAAGATGATAATCATGCACCCAGATCACATCCCCATCTTCGATAAACGGGGAAAGCGTCTCGGCGAAGCGCCGGTTCATGCGGCGATAGGTTTCCGAGAAGCGGGTGTCGAACTCCGCCAGGTCAAGCCGGTAATGGAAAACCGGCCACAAAACGCGGTTCGAATAGCCGAGATAAAACTCGTCGTACTCGGCCTCCGTGATGTCCATGGTCACGCGGGTGATCTTGCCGATCTTTTCGACCGTCGGTGAGGTGCTCCCGTCCATGGGATCGATCACCTTGCCGCTCCAACCGAACCAAAGCCCCCCCGTCTCCTTGAGCGCATCGATAAGCGCGACCTCCAAACCGCCGGCGCTGGCCGGGTTTTTCATCGTCCCGACCCGGTTGGAGACCACCAACAATCTGCCCATCGACTTCCTGCTCCCGCGCGCCATTGCGCGTCAGACCCCCGGCGCGCTCATGCGCGTCAGACAAGGCTCTCCCAAGGGGCGCTCAAGCGCTGAGCCCCATTAATGATACCTACCATTGAATAGGTTTGAGGGAAATTCCCCCATAGCTCGTGGGTTTCCACATGAAGGTCCTCTGAAAGCAGGCCCAAATGGTTGCGAGCGGCCAACATCGCCTCAAAGATCTCCCGGGCTTTTTCCCGCTCGCCAATCCGCGCCAGGGCATCGATCCGCCAAAAGGCGCAAATGTTGAACGCGGTTTCCGGCCGCCCGAAATCGTCTGCTTCTTCGTAGCGGCGCATGAAGGGCCCATCGCACAACACCTCTTCGCTCGCTCGCACGGTGGCGATGAACCGAGGGTCGTCGGGTGGCAAAAACCCCACCTCGGCCATCAACAGAACACTCGCATCGAGATATTGCCCACCCAGGCTCTCAACAAAGGCCTGGCGTTTTTCGTTCCAAGCTTCTGCTAAGATCCGCGCTCGGATTGTGCTGGCCCGGTCATGCCAAACCTTGCCCCGGTCGGTGCGGCCAAGAACGTTGGCAATCTTGCCGAGCCGGTCGCAAGCCGCCCAACACATCAGGGCCGAGGAGGTATGCACCCGGGCGCGGGTGCGCAGCTCCCACATGCCGGCATCAGGTTGATCGTAGAGCTTAAAGGCTTGCTCTCCCACCTGCTCTAGCCGTGCGAAATCGGCGGGGCCGGGCCGGCGCGTCAAGCGCTTGTCGAAAAACGCTTGCGAGGCACCCAACACGACATTGCCGTAGACATCATATTGGTAATGCTCATGGGCTTGATTGCCAGCACGCACAGGGCCCATACCCCGATAGCCGGGCAGGGTCGTCACCAGGCGTTCGGCCAAATTCCGTTCCTGGGCGACGCCAAAGACGGGCTGGATGTGACCGCCATCTGCGGCGCTAACAATGTTGTTCAGCCAGCGGAGGTAATGCTCCATGGTGGAGACGGCAGAGAGCGAATTAAGAGCGCGAATGACAAAAAATGCATCCCGTACCCAACAAAACCGATAGTCCCAATTGCGCTGGGTGTGCGGCGCCTCAGGGATCGATGTGGTCATGGCCGCTATGATGGCGCCGGTTTTTTCAAACACACACAGCTTGAGGGTGATTGCCGCTCGGATCGTTGCCTCTTGCCACTCAAGGGGCAGGGCAAGCCGCTTTGTCCAATCCCGCCAATAGGCGGCTGTGCGTTCTTCAAATTCCCGGGCGGTTTCCTCTGGGCCGCCGGTCGGTGTTTCGTCCGGCCCCAAAAGCAGGCTCATCGGCTCTTCCAGCAGAAACGGCGTTTCATTGAGGATGTAGTCCACCGGGGCATTGGTGGTCAGCCGCATAATATGGCTCGAGCCAACATAGCGGATATGGTTCGAGCCATGGGTGAGGGTGGGGGCCTTATCGCCCCACTCAAAGCGCGGCCGCAGGCGCACCGTAATTCTCGGTGCGCCGTGTATAGGCCGCAGCCGCCGAACCATCATCAGGGGGCGAAATGTCCGTTCACGGGCATCGAAGCGCGGGGCGAAATCGACAATTTCAAGGACCTGGCCTTGGGCATCTGTGAGCCGTGTGCGGAGGATTGCCGTATTTTCGTCATAGGCCTGTTCGCTCGAGACCTGATTTTGGACGGCAATGTCGAAAAACCCGGTGTCCGTGCCTTCCGGCGATCCCAAAAGACTGTGGAACACCGGATCGCCGTCAAACCGCGGCAGACAGCACCAGACGATCCGGCCGCCGCGATCCACGAGCGCGCCAAAGGAGCCATTGCCAATGAGGCCGAGATTGAGGTCGGCGGGAGCGGTCATGGGCGGTCACTTTCTTCAGTCAGGCGGGCGATCCAGGCCCGGACGATGGCGGGTGTCTCGACCCGGTGGCGGGCGCGCGTTACCCCCTCGCCGACTTTGATGCTGAGACCGCCGCGGGCATTGACCACATCAAAACCGGCTTCGTCCGTGACATCATCGCCCAGGAAAACCGGCTGACGGCCGGCAAAGGGGGCCTCGCTTAAAAATGCTTCGATCGCCGCTCCCTTGTCGGTTTGGGCCGGCTTTACTTCAAAAACGCACTTTCCTTCGAGCAAAGTGAGGGCTGGTTCTCGGCCGATGCGAGCCTCGATCGCCTCGCGCAATCGCCCCTCAAGGGCAGGAGCCTGGCGATAATGAACCGCGAGGGAGCCGGTCTTGCGCTCCAGCAACAACCGAGGGTCGGCCTGGGTGAGGGGGTGGATTGCGGCCTCAAGGGCGCTCAGGGCGCTTAGAATGTCAGTTGCATTCACGTCATCCCGGCTGCCGTCGGCCCGCCGCCGCTCAAGGCCGTGCACGCCGGCGGCGGTAAAGGTCGCTGGGGATAAGAAGCGGTCGAGGCTCTCAAGGGGTCGGCCCGATACGAGGGCCAAGGCCCCGCCATGGATTTCGCGCAAAGCGCCGAGCCCTGCCACAAGCGGCGCGGGCACCGTCACCTGCTCGGGATGGTCGGCAATGTCGACGAGGGTGCCGTCGAAGTCGAAAAAGAGGGCGGCCGAAACCGGGAGGTCTGGGAACATGGGACCCATGCCGAGTGTAGACGGGCTGCATAAGCCGGCGCAGAGACCGGTCGCTCCAGGGGTTCTTAGCGGGCGTGGGGTGCTGAAACCCTTAAGATCGAGGGCGGCGCGACAGGGCCGAAAACACGCTCAACGCCCGCTCGGGCCGGCGATCGACTGCGCGGCTGCGGGCAGTCTTCGCGTCAAACGAGGAGGAGCCAGTCGTCGCGCGCAGGGTTTTCACCAGGCCGAAATACCCATCGACATGCATCAAGGCTTGGGCTTTGTCGCCGCCGGCGCGCGCCCGCTCCGTAAGGCCATCGATTGCCGCAAGGACAATCAGCTGTCCGCCCATGCGTCCCAAATCGGTTATAGTGCCGGTGAGATTGGCAAGGCCGCCGGCAAGGACCGGCGTGTCGGCATTGGAGAGAGCCCAGCGTCCATCGCTGACGGTTGCCCGGCCTTCCCCGGAAAAGGCAATGGCGAGTTCCGCGTCCTGCATGGTGAGAAGATTGATGCTGATAGCCACGCCCTCGTCGAGGATCGGAGCAAGGACCCCCTGATCGGAGAGGCAAATCAGGACAGTCGGTTCTGCGGTCGAGAT
>JBCDJA010000197.1:0-5183 GCA_038748465.1 Pseudomonadota bacterium | reverse complement strand
CTCAGCCGCTGCGATGGCCTCGCGGGCCGGGTCGATACCGGCGACTGAGGCACCGGCATCATCGATCGCCTCGGCCATAAATCCGCCCGCGCATCCAAGGTCCAGCACCCGCTGGCCCGACCATTCGATCTCGCGGCTGAAATAGCGCAGTCGTGCTGGAACCATGCGTTTTAGCGTGCGGACCCAATGGACCTCATCGCTCCACCATTGGGCGGCGACTGTGTCGTAAATCGTGAGGTCGTTCTTGATCGTTGGCGTCATGGGCGTGTTTCCGGCCAGGGCGTTTGAAGGTGGGGAACCAATAAGGCACCGCTTGTTGATAGGCGCGGAAGCGGTCCCCATAAATCGAAACAAATCGCCGCTCCTTGAGGCGCGGCGCAAAATAACAATAGGCCGTGTACGTGACAGCGATTGTTAGCTGATCTGCAGTCCAGACAGGCATTGTCCAGAGGGTCATCGCAAAGGCGACATAAATTGGCTGGCGGATGATCTTGAAAAGCCCCGTTGTCGGCATGTCCGGAAACTTCGGATCTTTGCCTTGGAAGAGTGCCATCCAGCCCATAGCCCCGCTCTGGAGTTCCGGGCCTGCATCATAGCTCGCCTTGGCAAGCAGCAACCAGCTCAAGCCAAACAGGCCGGTCATGGCAAAAAACAGCCAGCCGGTTGCCTGCCACACAACAAGGCCCGAGGCGGTCCATAGGGTGAAGAGCAAAATCAACTGAACCGATGCGATCATGGCATAAACGGTCGTCGACAGACTTTTTCCGTGGGGCGCGGGGGCAAAGCGGGAGAGGAGACGCCGACCGGGCCCGGTCAGCAGCAGCGAGTGGGCAAGGGGGAATTGTGCAAGCAAAACAAGATTGGCGAGCGCGGCCCAGGGCCAGGGCACGGCGCCCAGGCTGTATTGCAGCCCCGTATAGAGGCTGAGCGTCATGACAAGGCCCGCAAGGGCGAAAATGCCGTGACAAGCGAGGCCATAGGCCAGCGCAAGGGCTTGTCGTGATTTGGGGCTCGGTTCCATGGTTGGGGCCAAAGATAGGCCAAGTCGGCGCTCGGCACAGGGCTGCACGACGCCGCATGGTCGCGGGATGGGCACCGCGTGGGCGCGGACTGGGACACCGATCGGCGCGGGATCGGCAAGGGATGTGCCCCCGGGCGCTATGGGTTTCGCATCGCGCGCGCCCGCAACGCCGGCCCGTTAAGTGGACCCGTTAAGCCGGCCCGTTAAGCGGACTGGAAATTCTCGCCGATTCCATCCTTCAAAAAATCAATCATGACACGTACTTTCTGTGGAAGATAAGTGCGGCTCGGATAGAGGATCCAGGCTGCGGTTTCAAAGTCCGTGGCGGTTGCATCCTGGGCCGGAAAGAGGTCGACCAACCGCCCGGCCGCGAGATCCTCCTGGACCAGCCAATCGGCGATGAGGCCGGGACCAAGCCCCAAAAGCAAGCTTGATCTGACGCTCAAGGCCGACCCCAGAGCCACATCAGACCCGATCGGCACGGCCTCCTCAGTCCCGGTGCTCCGGTCACGGAAACGCCAGACGGTATTAAAGCCCGGCAGGGAAAAGGTCACACAAGGGTGGGCCGCGAGATCGGCGGGTGCTGCGATGGGGCCGGCCTGCTGCAGATAAGCGGGGCTTGCGCAAATCCGGTAGCGCGTGCTGATCAGCCGGGTGACGATTGCGTCGGTAACCATGCGGCTGCCGAGACGGACCGCGAGGTCGATCCCCTCGGCGATAAGGTCCACATTGGCGTCCGTGAACTTCAGATCGAGCCGCACATCCGGATACAAGGCGCGAAATCTTGGCAGGAGGGGCACAATCATCCGTTCTCCGAATGCCACGGAGGCGGTCATGCGGAGGGTGCCCGCCGGCGAGGCGCTGAGGGCGCGGGCCTCCTCGCAGGCCTGGTCGAACTCATCAAGCAGTTCGCCGACGCGCCGGTAAAAAATCGCGCCGCTCTCGGTGAGGGTCATCCGCCGCGTCGTCCGCTGGAAAAGCCGGACCCCGAGCCCGTCCTCCAGACCGGCAATGGAGCGGGACACGGAGGAGGGATTGAGGCCCCGTTGAGCGGCCACCTCGGCAAAACTCAAGCGGCGGGCCACCTCAAGGAAGAGGCGAAGGGTTGAATGGTCCATTCATGCATTTTGCGCATGAGTGAATTGAAATGCCAGCTATTTATTCAATCTCGGCAGTGGCATAGACCGTCATGAGCCAGGCGCCTGCAGCGCCAAAACATTTAGAGAAAGGACGTTGATATGACAGCACTTGCCTTCCTTGGATTAGGCGCAATGGGATCGCGCATGGCCGCGCGCCTTCTTGAGGCCGGCCATGACCTTACGGTTTGGAACCGATCGGACGGGCCTGCGGCCGACCTTGAAGCGGCTGGCGCCAAGCGGGCGCAAACCCCCCGCGCGGCCGCGTCGGGGGCTGAGGTGGTGTTTGCGATGGTGCGCGATGACGCGGCCTCTGCCCGGGTGTGGCTCGATGAGGCGGATGGGGCGCTCGACGGGCTGAAGGACGGTGCGGTGGGTGTTGACTGCTCGACGCTCTCCGTTCCCTTTGTGCACAAATTATCAGCGGCCTTCGTGGCTCAGGGCAGGCCACTCCTTGATGCGCCGGTGGCAGGCTCGCGGCCCCAGGCTGAGGCGGCACAGCTGATTTTTCTTGCCGGCGGCGAGGCCGCGCAGGTTGAAGCCGTCCGTCCTTTGCTCAGCGCCATGGGAGGCGCGGTCCATCACGCCGGCGCGCAAGGGGCCGGGGCCACCGTGAAGCTGATGGTCAACGCGATGCTGGGCACGCAGTTGGCGCTGATGGGCGAGCTGATCGGTTTTGCCGACAAGGCCGGTATCGATGCTAAGACCGCGATCGAGATCGTTGGGTCGATCCCGGTGTGCAGCCCGGCGGCCAAACTGGCAAGCGAGGCCATGCTCAAAGGCGCCTTTGCGCCGGCCTTTCCCATCGATCTTGTGGCGAAGGATTTTGACCTGATCCGCGAGACGGCCGGCGCCTTTGCAGCTGACATCCCCTTGGCGAATGCGGCGGGCGCGGTCTACCGCCACGCCGAAGATGCTGGGTATGCGGATGATAATATTACCGGTGTGGTGCAATTGTATCGGGGAGAGGCCTCATGAAGTCATCGTTCCAAATGGTCGTGCTGTCGTCGATCTTGATTGCGATCCTCGCCAGCCAATGGATGGCAACGGCGCCGAGCTTCGTTGTTTAGGGCGGTGCGTTGCGGGCCAGTTCGGGCCTTCAGTCCGCGTTTTGCCTGCCTAGGCGTGGAGGGCCGCTTGTGCTCACGCCCGGCCTCGGTAGGTGAGGGGCGGTGCCGCGCCTGCCGCAACGGCCTCGATTAGGCCTCCAAGGCCTCTAAAGCGCCCGATATGTGATCGCCGGTGTTGTGCCCACCGCCCGTCCATCGCAGGCTCTGAGCAAGGCTCGATACCTGAAAAAACAAGGAGGCATCCCATGGGCGATGACGTGGCAGAAAACGAAGGCAAAGTGGTGGTGATTATTGGTGTGGGGAACACCCGCGGGGTGGGTGCCGCCTTGGCCCGGCGTTTCGGACGGGAAGGCCTGCACTGCGTGCTTGCGGGCCGCACGACCGAAAAATTGGCCGCGATCGTGACGGAGGTCGAAGCGGCCGGCGGCTCTGCAGAGGCCGTGGCGACCGATACGACCGTCGAGGCGGATGTGGGCAAGCTGTTTGACGTGGCCGAGTCCCGAGGGCCGTTGGCATCGGTGCTCTATAATGCAGGCAATAATGCCATCATTCCGTTCCTTGATTTGACGCCGGAGCAATTTGAAGCGTTCTGGCGGGTGTGCTGTTTCGGCGGATTTTTGGTCTCCCAACGCGCCGTCCCGACCCTCGCCACCCAAGGATATGGCTCGCTCCTTTTCACCGGCGCATCGGCGAGTTTGCGCGGCAAAGCGCAGTTTGGGCATTTTGCCTCTGCCAAGGCCGCCGTGCGTAATATGGCTCAAGCCATCGCGCGAGAATATGGGCCCAAGGGCATTCACGTCGGCCATGTCGTGATCGACGGGATCATCGATGGCGATATGGTGCGCTCGCGCTTTCCGCAGTTTATCGACCAAATGGGCCCGAGCGGGCTGCTCAATCCGGATCATATTGCCGATGCGTTCTGGATGCTCCACGCGCAACCGCCCTCGACCTGGACCTTCGAGCTCGATGTGCGGCCCTATCGGGAGACGTGGTGATCAAGGGGAAGGCCGGCCGGATCGACCGATATGCCGTAGCGCCGGCACCTTGCCCCTAAAACCCAATCACGAGGCATTGGGTGTGACATGTGAGGGCCCGTCACGTCGTCGCGTGATTGGTTTAAGGTTGGTCCTTGCCGCGCTCCCTGTGTGAAGAAAACTTTAATCCGTCAAAGGAACGTAAAGATATTTTCTTGAGGCGGATTAAATCAACATTGGCCCTCGTTACGAGGGATAAGCAACAAGCAATTGGGCTGGCCAACGGCCCCGCCGATTCCGGCAAATTCCCGCGCAGCCGCTCTTGCCTCTTTCGCCGATCAAGCGATCGGTCTATGGATTAAGGAGAGTGCGCACGCGCTCGATTGTGTGGGGCAAGGCTTACTCGTGATATGCGGGTGCCGGTTCGAAGGGAATTAAGATGCTCAAGGAGTTTCAGGAATTCGCCTTAAAAGGCAATTTCGTCGATATGGCTGTTGGGATCGTCATTGGGGGTGCGTTTGGAACGATTGTAAGTTCGTTCGTCGACGACATTCTTATGCCGCCAATCGGGCTTTTGCTCGGCGGCGTCGATTTTTCCGAGATCGCCATTACGCTTCAGGATGCCACCGGCGAGAGCGAAGCGGTGACCATGAATGTCGGCCTGTTCATCAATGCCATGATCGCCTTTCTCATCGTCGCATTTGCCCTCTTCATCGTCATTAAGGGGATGAATGCTGCGCGGGCCCGGCTTGAAGAGCCAGAGGAAGAAGCGCCTGCCGAGCCGTCTGCCGAAGAGGCGCTGCTGACCGAGATTCGCGATCTCCTGAAAACCCAGAACGCGCCCGCTGAGTAGGCAACAAGCGGCTCCCGTCGCTGGTGGCGGCGGGGCTCGCACGGGCGCGCCTTTGCGCCGGCAAGACATTTGCTCTTAAGGGTTGAGGCGTCCCGATTTGGGTCGTCGACAATCCCGGGAGGAGGTGTT
>JBCDJA010000196.1:0-5256 GCA_038748465.1 Pseudomonadota bacterium | reverse complement strand
CTAGCCGGTTTGCGCGACCGCTGAGCGAGCTGCCGCCCGGAAGGAGACAAAGATCGTGGCTTCAAACCCCAATCTTTCGCCGGCCTTTGGCCTGTCGCGCATGACGACCATCCAAAACGCGCCGCGCAAAACGTCCGGCCCGGGCGAGGCGATCCCAAGGCTCGTTGCAGCCAATGACGGGTTGGTGATCGAGCAAGTGGGCAAGAGCTTCAAGCGCCGGCCCGTTGTGCGCAATGTGAGCTTGCGGCTGCAGCGGGGCGAGGTGATTGGCTTGCTGGGGCCGAATGGGGCCGGCAAAACCACCTGCTTTTACATGATCACTGGGCTTATTCCCGTGGATTCTGGCCGCATCATGTTTGATGGCCACGACATCACCAAGCTGCCCATGTATCGCCGTGCCCGCCTCGGCATTGGCTACCTGCCGCAAGAGGCCTCGATTTTTCGTGGTCTAACGGTAGAGCAAAACATCCGCGCCTGCCTCGAGCTGGTGGAAAACCGCCGCGATAAGCGCGAGGCGATGTTGGATGACTTGTTGGCCGAGTTCTCCATCACCCATTTGCGTCGCACACCGGCCTTGGCGCTCTCCGGCGGCGAGCGCAGACGGGTGGAAATCGCCCGGGCCCTGGCGACCCAACCCTCCTTCATGCTGCTGGATGAACCCTTTGCGGGTGTGGACCCGATCGCCGTCGGCGATATTCGCGATCTTGTTGGTTATCTGCGCGATCGCGGTCTTGGGATCCTGATCACCGACCACAATGTGCGTGAGACCCTCGATATCATCGATCGGGCGGCCATCATCCACGACGGCGAGGTTCTCATTGAGGGCGCGCCCAATGAAATCATCGATAATGAGGACGTCCGGCGGGTTTATCTTGGAGAAAGGTTCAGCCTGTAAAAGGGGCTCTAGAGTATGAGTCAGGAGTAGCTGAGTTATGGCGTTGACGCCAAAAATGGAGCTCCGTCAGGGGCAATCCTTGGTGATGACGCCGCAATTGCAGCAGGCGATCAAGCTGCTGCAGCTGTCTAACCTGGATTTGCAATCTTACGTTGCTGACCAGCTGGAGCAAAACCCGCTTTTAGAAGCCGAGGACCGCTCCCCCGACGCAAGCCCCTCCGAGCCTCAAGACAGCCCCGGCGAGAGCGCTAAAGCCTCAGGGGAAGGCGGCGAGGCGGACACCGCAGATACCCTCCTTAAAGACACCGACAATTTCGACCGTGTCGCCGATCTCGATACGGATCATGATAATGTGTATGCAGATCAAAGCGTCGCGGACCGGGCGGAAAGCACGGTTGCCGAGGCTGGCGGCGCGATCGATTGGTCGACGGTGGGTCGCTCGGGCGGGAGCTTTAACGCCGATGATCCTGATTTTGAGGCAAGCCTGACGCCAAATCTCACCTTGCGCGATCATTTGGCTGAGCAATTGGCGATGGTGATGTTGACCCCGGCAGAGCGTCTTGTGGGGGCTGACCTTATCGATTCAGTCAACGAGGCGGGCTATTTAACGACAAGCGCAGAAGCGGTTGCCGATCGGATCGGGGCGCCGCTTGAAGATGTCGATGAAATCATCCGTATCCTTCAAACTTTCGATCCAGTTGGTGTTTGTGCCCGCGATTTGCGCGAGTGCCTAAGCCTGCAATTGAAGGAGCGGGACAGGCTCGACCCCATCATGGCCACGTTCCTTGAGCATCTGGAGCTTGTGGCGCGGCAGGATTTTTCCGGTCTGATGCGCATTTGCGGCGTCGACCGGGAAGACCTTTCGGAAATGCTGGCCGAGCTTCGTGCGCTCAATCCAAAACCTGGCATGTCGTTCGGCGGCGATGCCATCCAGCCGGTCGTGCCTGATGTGTTTGTGCTGCCAAAGGCCGATGGCGGCTGGCAGGTGGAGCTTAACAGCGAGACGTTGCCTCGCGTTTTGGTCAATGCCCGCTACTTTGCCGAGGTCAGTGGCCATGCGGGTGGCAAAGACGATAAGGCCTATCTGACCGAATGCCTTAATCAAGCCAACTGGCTTGTAAAAAGCCTTGATCAGCGTGCGCGCACCATACTGAAAGTCTCGACAGAGATTGTCCGGCAGCAAGATGGGTTTCTCGCCCATGGCGTGCGGTATCTGAGGCCGCTTAATCTGCGGACCATTGCCGAAGCAATTTCGATGCATGAGAGCACGGTAAGCCGTGTGACCTCCAATAAGTATATGGCGACGCCGCGTGGCGTGTTTGAATTGAAGTACTTTTTCACCTCGGCGATTTCAGCGACCGAAGGCGGCGAGGCCCATTCTGCCGAAGCCGTGCGAGCACGAATTAAAGATCTAATCGATGAGGAAACCGCCCGCACCGTTTTGTCGGACGACAAAATTGTTGATGTGCTGAAAGTCGAGGGGATTGATATCGCAAGGCGGACGGTTGCAAAATACCGCGAGGCCATGCGCATCCCCTCCTCGGTCCAACGTAGACGGTTGAAAAAATTGTCCGCTTAAGGGCGTTGTTGCCGCTTTTCGCGCCAGTAAAGGGCAGCCTTGGTCTCGGGTCTCAAAGCCGATTGCCAGGCCCTCTAAAGCAGCTAAACTACGCGCTCTGCGGGTGGTGATTGCGTTTCCGGCCAAGGGCCGGTTCGTGCAGCCGGCCGGCAAGCCAAGCCTGCCTTCCCGCTGACAGACATTGATTTGCCTGGGCCTTCGCCGCGCCACACGGAGGTCCTTCGACCACCCGGACGCACCCCATGGACATTTCGATTACAGGACAGCACATCAACACAGGCGATGCGTTGCGCGAGCATGTGACCGAGCGCTTAACCGCCGGCGTCGCGAAGTATTTTGATCGTTCCGTTGACGCGCACGTCACCTTTACGCGAGAAGGCCATGGCTTTCGGTGTGAAACCTCTGTCCATTTGAGTTCCGGCATTACGATGCAGTCCCACGCCGAGGCGGGGGAGATCTACGCAGCCTTTGAGAGCGCGACCGAGCGGCTGGAGAAGCGCCTGCGCCGGTATAAACGTCGCTTGAAGGATCATCATAACCGTGCGAAAGAGCCGGTGAGCCAGGTCGCGGCGTCGGCCTATGTGATCCAAGCGGAGGCAGCCCAGGCGGAGGTCAGCGAACCCGAGGACCTCACGCCCATTATAATTGCGGAAACCACGGCCGACGTAAAAACGTTGACCGTCGGGGAGGCGGTTATGCAAATGGACCTCCAGGAAGCGCCGGCGTTGTTGTTTCATAATGTTGCCCATGGCGGGCTGAATATGGTGTACCGGCGGCCGGATGGTCACATCGGCTGGATCGACCCGAACGAACAATCGGGATGAAGACGCCGGGAAAGGCGCTGAACCAAGCGACTTTGCCCTCTTGAGGGCGCGGGTTTAACACCGGATCGCCGGTTGCGGTTGCGTCCGTGCTGGGCTGTTCACGGTGTAACGACGATGGGCGCGTCTCAAAGGGGGCGGCCTGAGGAACGAACACGTGCTGGCGGCCTCAAAAGGCCGGGACGATCGGTGCCTCCGCAACAAGGGGGCGTGTTCCGGGTTAGGGCCGCCGTCGCCTTATTTGAAGGCGGGGGTTGGCGAGCGAGAAAGGAGCAATCCCATGGGGTTGTCAGATCTCCTGCGGTCCGAAGCGATTATCCCGGACTCGAAAGCGAAATCGAAGAAGCAGGTTTTGCAAGACATCGCTGAGCGGGCTGGCTCCCTGTGCGGGATAGAACCGGCCACGATTTTCGATGTGTTGTTGGAGCGCGAGCGCCTGGGCACCACTGGGGTTGGGCAGGGGGTTGCGATACCCCATGGCAAATTCGACTCCCTTGATCGCGTGATCGGGCTGTTTTTGCGCCTTGAAAAGCCGATCGAATTTGACTCGGTGGATGAAAAACCCGTGGACCTCGTGTTCGCTTTGCTGGCGCCCAACGAGGCGGGTGCCGATCATCTCAAAGCCTTGGCGCGGGTTTCTCGGCTCATGCGCGATCAGTCCGTGGTCGAGAAATTGCGCGGATCGCAGTCGGCTGAGGCGATGCACGCCCTCCTGGCGGCCGACGCAAAGCCCCACGCAGCGTAAGCGCGCGACCCGCCGGGCGAAACCCCGCTGGCCCTGGGCCACGAGCGTTGTTGGGGGCGTCCTTGGTGCGAAGGTGCGGCAGGTCCCAAAACGCAAAAACGCCGCCGAGCCGAGCTGGCCCAGGCGGCGTCTGTTTATTCCGAACCCTCAAGAGACCCCGGGGGGCCTCGCCGCACAAGCTAGTGCACGCTGACCGGGGTCATGTCGTTTTGTAAGGCGGCGACAAACGCAGCCTCCCGGTCGGTCAGCACTGCCATTCGCGTTCCGTCGGCCGCGTGCACGGCATAAAGGAGGGTGTCTGCCTCAAACTCCTGGTCCTCGCCAACACTCACGCCGTCCTCGGTGAGGTCAGCGGCAAGAACCGGCCGGATATAAACAGTCCGGGGCGCGCCCAAACGGGCGAAATCCTCGGGGCTGATATTGCTATCGATGGTTTCCATGGGGCCGCTCCTTTCTGGGATTACTCGGCCGCTTTGCGGCCAGAAAACCGAAGACGCCCGGCGGATCCGGTGCGCGGCTTGTCTCCGGTGTTGATTTCGATTGTCTTGACCGATGCGGAGGCGCGTGGCCGCTCTAGCGTGATCGCGAGCAGGCCGTTTTCAAGGTCGGCGCCAACCACCTCAATGCCGTCAGCGAGAATGAAGTTCCGCTGGAATTGGCGATTGGCGATGCCGCGGTGGAGATAGTCCTTCTCAGCGCTTGCCTCGGCCTGCCGGCCGCGGATCACGAGTTGGTTGTCCTCAACGCTGACCGAGAGGTCCTCCGGAGCAAATCCTGCCACCGCGAGGGTGATGCGCAGCGCATCCTCGCCGTCTTGTTCGATGTTGTAGGGGGGATAGCCGCCCTGGGCCGTCTTGCCGATGCGGTCGAGCATCCGCTCGATCTCGTCAAAGCCGAGCAAGAAAGGGCTGTTGAAGTAGCTTCTGGTCATCAGATCCTCGTCATTGTCCTTTTTCAAGCAACAATGCGGACGTCCTGAGGCCGGCCCTAACCTTTGAGCGACCGGCATATGCGGCCCGCCCGCTTACCTAACGTTGGGGTATTCGCGCTTTGTTTCAAGTTTAAAGAGTGTGCCTGGGTAGCCACGCGCACAGGCGCTGCTTGGCGGCAGGAACAGGGCCGGGGCGCGTCGACAGGCGCTAGGTCGCCTGCCCGCAGAGGGGGCAGGCTGGATCTTTCGGAAGCTCGATCGAGCGCAGCGAGGCTGACAGCCCAT
>JBCDJA010000195.1:0-5293 GCA_038748465.1 Pseudomonadota bacterium | reverse complement strand
GATCGGTACGGAGGAATCGGCTGGCGGTGTGCTCCTAGGCTGGATGGGCCCCCTGCATTTCGGGAATTTTCAGGGCCTCTTGTCGAAAGTCATCTGGTTCGCGCTTGGCATTGCGATGGCCTATGTCACGCTCACGGGCCTCCAATTATGGGTGCAGCGCCGGCGCGAGGCACCGGTTTGGGCGTTCTTCTCGCGCATGATTACGACGTTTGGGTATGGCACGGCGACGGCAATGGCCGGGGCGGGTATCGGCTTCTTTCTGGCCTTGCCGCTCGGGGCCGCAATCGCTTGGACGGCCTGGGGCTTTATCCTCACATCGGCGTTGTGCTTGGCCATCGGCGCCGTTGTTCTCGATGAGGATCGCTTGGGCGACATCATGAAAGGGCTTTTGGGCCTGAGCCTCGTCAGTCTACCGATCTTCCGTTTGCTCGCTGGGGGAGACGGATGGCCGGCCCTGTTGACCGATGGTCAGACAACTGTTGTCGGTATGGATCTCGCGGTGCTTAAAGGCGGCGGGTTCGTCCTTGCGGCCATGGCTTGGCAGCGCCTGCGCGTCCCGGTAGCAGACGAGGCCCCAACGCCCACACCGGCTGAATAGGTCGCGTTGGCACTTGCGCACTTGGCGCTCCTGCGTGCTTGGCCCTCCCATGTGCCGCACGCCCCAGAATCGGCGCCAGGGATAGGGGGCTCAGTTGACCCCGTTCTGCCTGCCGGTCCAGGGTAGGAGCGGTGGCAGACCCCCGGGGGCGGGCAATTTTGGACAGCAATGGCAAAGCGCATGCCCAGGGGAAGGGCACTTTCCTGGGTGCGGGAGACGACGCAGCCCTGGCGCCTGCCGCCGACACACCCGGGCCCTACCCGGCGGAAACCCAGCGGGCCGAGACCCGCGCCCAGTCCCCCTTTGCTCGATTTTATGAGCGGACCATCGCCAAGCTGATTGCAGACTTGCGCGCCACCTATGGGGCCGGTCCCCCGGACCCAGAAGACGTGGCCCAGCAAGCCTTTTTGAAACTCGATCAATCAGGGCGGTTCGAGGCGCTCAAGAGCCCCGAAAATTTCGTCTGGATCACAGCGCGCAACATCGTCATGTCCGAAAAGCGGGCCCTCGCAGTCCGTCAGAAAAACCAAGTGGAAGTCACGGACCGGGTTTTTCACGCCCGATGTGACGACCGGGACCCCGAGCGCGTCTTTATATCAAAGCAGCAACTGGGTCTCGTAATGGCCGTGTTAGAGCGCATGCCGGCGCGCAGACGTCGGATCTTTCTCTTAAACCGCGTCCACGGTTTGACCCCCGCTGAGATCGGCCGTCGGCTTGGCCTGGCGCGGACGGGGATCGTTCGCCATATCGCGCTGGCCACCGAGGAGATCAACAAAGCCCTTGCCGCAAACCAAGAAAAGCCGGGCCCGCAAAAGCCAGGTCCGCAAGCCCTGAGCACCCAGCCGGGCGCCGAGGGAGATCGGGATGAGTGAGTGGGACAAGATCCGGGCCGAGGCCCACCACTGGCGCGCCCGCCGCGACAATGGCGACCTCGATGCCGAGAGCAGGCGAGCCTTTGACTGTTGGATGGCTGCCGACCCACGCCATGGGGCGGCCTTCGCCGAAGCGGAACTCGTTTGGACAAGCCTTGAGGATTTACCCCTCGATCAGAGCCTTGACCGCCCGTTGCTGCGCGAACGGGTGCTCGCTTGGTTGCGCTCCCTCAAACGCCCTGTCCACCAGCACGAGGCCTCTTACAGCGGCGGCCGACTTGCGGCGTCATTTGCGGGACTTGCTGGGCTTTGCCTGCTTGTGTTTGCCAGCCTTGCTGTCCTCGGACCGGACGAGACCAGGCTGCCTAACGGACAGACGTCGGTCGTCCATCGCACCGGCCTTGGCGAGATCAGAACGGTTGATTTGCCCGATGGCTCCCGTGTGACGCTTGGTGCGCAGACGGAGATTAGTGTCAGCCTCGGGCCGGAGCGACGGACGGTCACGATGTCGCGCGGGAGCCTTTTTGCCGATGTCGCCAAAGACGAGGCCCGGCCGTTCATCGCCCGCGCCGGCGGAACAAGCGTCAGCGTGACGGGCACGGCCTTCGATATCCAGTACAAAGATGACATCACCCGCATCGCCGTCGCGGAGGGCAGTGTGAAGGTTCATCATCCGCGCACCTTTGGGGGACTAATTGATCGTTTCGACGGGCCTGGCCATCGCTTTCGGGCATGGCCGCTAACGCGGTCCGTTTCGCTCCAAGCCGGAGAGCGCTTGGCGGCGACCCGCGACGGGGGCCTTGGAACACTCGCAACCGAAGACGTGGCAGCCATCGGCGCCTGGCGCGCGGGCCAGCTTGTTTATCTGCGGGCGAGCGTTGCCGAGGTGTTGGCCGATGCGCGGCGCTATACCCCAGAGCCCTTGCTTCTGGGGCCGGGCGTCGGCGCTCTGGAGCTCTCGGCCACATTCGATGCCGACGATATTGACGGGCTCTTAGAGACCCTCGACATCGCCTTGCCAATCCGCATCGAAAGAGCAGAGGGCGCCCGCCGGCTCATGTTGGAGGAGTAGGGTGGGGCTCGCGGCGGGCCCTCGCTCCTTTTTTCGGCCAGCGCAAAAATTTTTGCTCACGCTGTGTGTCATTCCGGGACCGTGGCGCGTCTTCACTGTGATTGCGAGTGGTTGTCAATCGCAAACACAGTTGGGGGGCCTGACCGATGGCAAAGACCGTCAAATCATTTCAATTGCACACGTTTATGGCTGCAGCGTCTGTCGTCGCGCTGCTGGCGGGCACAGCGCCCACTGCGGCTGAGGAGGGCGCTGCCCAGGCCGTGACCTTGGAGGCGCAACCCTTAGAAGCCGCGCTTGTCAGGGTCGGACAGCAATTCGGTGTGGTTGTGGTTGCCCCGGACAGCCTTGTTGGCGGGCTCGAAGCCCCGTCTGTCAGCGGAACACTGACCGCTGAGGAGGCGATTGGCCGCCTACTCGCTGGTACGTCACTCGCCACCGAACGCGCGGCCAATGGCGGCTTTGTTGTTGTCACCTCCGGCCGCGATGCGGGTTTAGACATCGCTCTCGATCTTGACCCAATCGTTGTCCAAGGCGAATTGCTTGAGCGATCGGTTCAAGACACGCTGACAAGTGTGGTGGTGGTGACCGGAGAAGAGCTTGAGCGCCGCAGCGACAAGACGTTGCCGGATGTTGCCGAACGCACGGCGGGGATCTCTTCCTTCGATGGGATTGAGTACACCGTGCGGGGGATCAACAGCCGCGGTCCCGACAGACAGGGCGGCGCACCTCTTGTCTCGACCACGGTCGACGGGGCCCGCGTTTCTAACTTTAGTCGGCGTGATGTAGGGCTTTATTCCTTATGGGATTTGGAACAAGCGGAAATCCTGCTTGGCCCTCAATCCACCCAAACCGGGCGCAACGCCCTTGCCGGTGCCGTCGTTCTTCAGTCTAAAAATCCGTCCTATGATCATGAATTTAAAGTTCGAGGCTCCCTTGCAGAATATGAAAGCTATCAGGGCGCGGTTGCTGTCAATCTTCCGTTGATCGAGGACCGATTGGCGATACGGGTCGGCGGCGACTTTAATGGCACGGACGGTTTTGTCGACAACGACGTCTTGGACATTGACGACCAAAACAAGGAAGAGCGGACAACAGTGCGCGGATCCATACGGATCGATCCGACGCAAACCCTTTCCGCCGTCCTGAAACTCACCTATTTTGAAGCCGACGACGGGCGCCGAAAATTCGAAAGCGTGAATGCGGCCGACTTCCCGGACCTCGTATTCTCCGCCGGCGAGCGCGATACCTCAAAGACCGAACTAAAATCAACGAATCTGCGCCTTTTTTATGATCTGACAGATGCGATCCGGATCGAAAGCAACACGACATATTTTGATCTGACCCAGAATTTCAACAGTGTCGTCAACCCAGTTGCCGCCCCCAACGCCCTATCTCTCGTGAACCAGGACGGCGAAACGTTCGAACAGGAACTAAAAGTTATTTACGAGAATTCTTTAGTGCGCGCTGTGTTTGGGGGCTTTTACACAGAAGTCGAGGAAACGGAGCAAATCAGATCCGCCACTCTAAATACCGACTCAAGTCGCGATACTGAGAATTTTGCCTTGTTTGGAGAAATCGAATTTGAATTCGTGCGCAATTGGCGTCTCATTCTGGGCGGCCGATACGATATTGAAGAACTTGAGGTGGGCAATGGTGTCGACACTGGCTCATCGGAATTCGATGTCTTTCTGCCGAAAGTGGGACTTGCGCATGATCTGAGCGAGGATGTTACGCTCGGATTTACCTATCAGCGGGGATACCGGGCCGGCGGTGCAGAGTTCGTGCTCGACGCCTTCTTCAACCCGACAACGCCAAACGAATTCGATGCTGAGTTTACGGATAATTACGAACTCGCCCTAAGGTCCCAGTGGTTGGACGGGCGTCTCACAGTAAATGCCAATGCGTTTTACATCGATTGGGAAGATCAGCAGATTTTCCTTCGGCAAGGCGCTGGCCTGGCCTCCGAGTTCTTCACGGTTAATGCGGGCGAGTCTTCCCTTGTTGGCGGCGAGTTGAGCATCGATGCCCGTCCGATGCCTGCCTTGGAGGTCTATGGCTCGCTCGCCTATGTGGAGACGGAATTTGAAGATTTCGTCAGCGTATTCGGAGACCTCACCGGCAATGAATTTGTCGAAGCGCCGAAATATTCCGCAACCTTGGGCGGGAGCTATTCGTTCCTAAACGGAATGTTTTTGGCGGCGGATGCCAATTACAACGATGGCTCGTTCGGCGATGCGCAAAACACCTTCCGGAACGACAGTCGCCTACTGGTCAATCTGCAAACGGGTTTTGAGGCAGAGGATTGGTCAGTCATCGGCTTCGTCGACAACCTGTTCGACGTAGACTATGTCGCCACCGATCGCGGTCGCGGCGTTGTGACCCCGGGGGAGCCGAGTACGGTCGGCATCATTGTGCAAGCTCAGTTTTAAGTCTAAGCGCGCATAGAAAAGGGGGCTCTGTCGCGCCCCCTTACTCTGCGTGAAACCTCCGACCACAAATCTAGGCAGAACGATTGCAGCCTTCTCCCTCCTGCGTCAGAGGGGGATCAAATCGGTGAGGAAGTCGAGGGTGATTTCGTCCATGCGCACATAATCACCGCCGCCATTGGTGGCCTCGACCCGGATCTCATCGCCCGGGTCAAGCACGATGGACCGACCGAAATCGTACACAAACGTATTCTCCGGCGTCGGAAAGCCCGCACCGCCCGGCTGGTCCAGCGTCTGCTCAAACACCATAATATCGTCGACGAAG
>JBCDJA010000194.1:0-5297 GCA_038748465.1 Pseudomonadota bacterium | reverse complement strand
GTTATGTCAGCCTGTTGTTCGCGCGTTTCGACCTGCATCAAATCGATAATCTCTATGAGCTCTTTAAAGTCTGTATGAAACGTTCCTAGGTTCTCGTCGACTGCTTCAACAAGCTTCTTGGCATGTTCGTTCAGGGTCTTAAGATTTTTCACCGACAGCTGATTAAACGCGGTCGAGGCCGCAGAGGACTTTTCCATCGAGTCATGGAAGACGTTGAATTGGCTAGCTAATTGGTCTTGGCTGTTCAGTATATTGAGGGCCGACTCGCGTGTCGCCTCAATCTGTAGGTCTGCCTTATCTGCGGTCGTTGTCGACCATTTTTGAAATTCGAGGAACAGCATTTTGATGTTGTGATTTATGTCTGCCGACATTTTGTTATTGGCATCGAGCCGGTCGAGTAGAGCGTTTGTCGCCTCGTCTGAAAGCCCGGTACCGCCGGCTTGAGCCGTATTTGCGCCGGCGCCGCTTGCCGTTCCACCCTCTGCGCCGCTCAGGTCTGTAATGTCCGTGAGCCAAGATTCGAAGGTCAGCATGAAGTTGCTGTGCGCCGAGGCCGAAAACACATTGATCAGGCCAAGGGTAAGGGACGTGAAAAGGCCCATAAGCGAGGAGCTGAAGGCCGTCCCCATGCCGATCAGCGGCTCCTTCAGCCCTCCGATGAGTTCTGGGAACACCTCATCGAGGTTCACATCGCCTGAAAGGTCGATGCCGCCGAGCAAGATGCCCACCGATTGAAGGGTTTGCAGCAAGCCGACGAAGGTGCCGATCAGGCCGAAGAGGACCAGAATTCCGATTATGTATTGGGCGATCGATTCTCGGTCGAAAACGCGGCCGGCCACCCCATCGAGGACCGTCGCCATGGTCGCGGCCGAGATTTTGGTCCGGTGGGAGCGGATGATCTGGCTTGAGAGGAGGTCGAATGTTGGCCCCATCAGGGGGGGAGCTTTAAAGACGACGGCAGGGGTTTCATACGCGTCTTCTGCCTCGGGGCGCCGGTGGAGCTCCAACTCGTGTCGCAGTGCCGACATCGCGATCATTTCGCGGGACAGGCTGATTGTATTTCGAAAAACGACGACCGCGCCGAAAACAAAGACAGTCACAATCGTGACGTTCAGATAAATGCTGGCCTTGATGCTCTCGATGACAAACTCGATCTGCCATAACGCAAGCGCAATCGTCACCCCAAGGACGAGCAGCATTTTAGTCAAGGGCTTTTTGATCGAATCGTCGAACAACGTAACAAACCATTAACGGTTACAGGGCCGGCCATAGGCCACCTGGAATGGTCCACGCGTCCCATTCTGGCGCGCGCACTGTCGAGCAATTCAGTAAATCTTCTATTGACCTTAATTCATTATTGTTTGCCGGTCGCTCAAACCGCCTGCATGGCACGTGATCGGGTTGGCGAGGTAACCAGCCAATGTGCGCGCTTGGTTGCACCGGTTTGATTTTATGCGTGAGTTATCGGGTTTACCTAAGGTCAAGGTTAAAATTCAGTGAACAGACCAGCCGTTGAAGTCAGTGAGGTCGATCACGATCCTGCCGTGCAGCCCCGGACCCGGCGCCGGCGCGGGTCAGACCCTCTTCTCCAAGCGCTTCAAGAAATTTGCCGGGCGTGGCATTTGCCCTTTATGCGCGAGGTCTGTTTATCCGGCATGCCGCTCAATGCCGGTCGCATCGAGCTCAACCAATTTCCGACAATCGCGGACCGGGCAGGGATCAAGGCGAAAATTCGGAAGGTGTCGCTGAAGGCTCTTAGAAACAAGCATTGTCCTTGCATTCTCCTGCTGAGGGACCAGTCGTGTGCCGTCATCACGGCGATTGACGACACCTATGGGTTTCTTGAGGTTCTGGAAAACGGGCGCAGCAAGCATATTCCCCGCGACCAGTTCGCAGAACGATTTTGCGGGAAAATCATTGAGATTGCCCCGGGACCCAAGGTCTATCAGTCAAGTGAGGAAAGCGACGAGCAAACCCTGACGCGATTGCTGCTGGGTGAAGCGAAACGAAACTTGCCCTATTTGGGCGAGGTGCTCTTGGCGAGTTTGATCATAAACTTATTCGTCCTCGCCATTCCCTTCTTTATGATGAATGTTTACGACCGGGTGGTGCCCAATCTTGCGTTTGAAACGCTTTGGGCGCTGGCGATTGGCGTGACACTCGCTCTCTTTTTCGATTTTCTCATCAAGTCCCTTCGCGCCAATGTGGTCGATGGGGTTGGCTTGCGGCTTGGGGTTGGCATTGAATACCGGATAATGCAGCAATTGCTGTCCGTTAAAATGTCGGACAAACCGCGAAACGCCGGTGCGATCACGAATAGTGTGCAGGAGTTTTCAAAAACCTGCAGCCTGTTGCCCTCAGCCCTGATTGCCATCTTGGTCGATATTCCGTTTTTTGTCGTGTACCTCCTCATCATTCAAATGATTGGAGGTCCTATCGTCATTGCACCAATTGTCGGCGCTTTTTTGATTTGTGTGGCCGGTATTACGTCAAATGCGCTGTCGGCCAAGGCAAACAAAGAAGCTGCTGAATTCCAAAATCAAAAATTCAACAACCTCATCGATTCTCTCTCTGGCCTTGAATATTTTAAGTCTCATTCCTCGGAAGCCCAGCTTTTGGGAGAGTGGGACCGGCTTGTCGATGCATCGGCGTTTTCCAATAGGGCGGTCTATGTGTGGTCATCGATCATGGCCAATATTTCTGCCTTTATCGTGCAAGGCGTGACTATCCTTGTCATGATTATCGGCGTGTATGAGATTAAAGAAGGGAACCTCAGTGTTGGCGGCTTGGTCGCTTGCACCATCCTTTCTGGGCGGGCCATGTTGCCCATGTCTGGAGCCATCAATTTGTTGGTGAGAACCTACAAATCGATGGTGATCTTCAAAACCGTTGCTGCTCTGATGAAAATGCCAGACGAAAAGGCAAAGGGCGATGCGGTGCTTCCGTCAAGCCGATTGACAGGTCAAATCGATCTGCATGACGTCAGCTTCACCTATCCGACGAGCACAATCCCCAGCCTGAAGCATGTTAGTTTTTCGGTGGCACCGGGGGAGCGGGTCGGTCTTATCGGCAAGATCGGGTCCGGCAAAAGCACCATCATTCGCCTATTGCTGGGTCTTTATGCCGCGTCGGACGGTAAGATGATGCTCGATGGTGTTGATGCGGAGCAAATGCACCCGGCGTTCATCCGAAGCAATATGGGCGCAGTCCTGCAAGATCCCTATTTGATCGATGCATCGATCAAGGAAAACCTGACCTTTGGACTTTCGGATGTGTCCGATGAGGCCCTTGAACGGGCCGCGGAGCTGTCTGGGGTCAAGGATTTCGTCGCCCAGCATCCGGCGGGATTTGCCCTTAAGGTTGGGCCAAGGGGGAGTCATCTTTCTGGTGGTCAACGTCAAGCCATTGGGATTGCTCGGGGTATAATCCACGAGCCACCGATTTTGTTGATGGATGAGCCCACTGCCTCGCTTGATAGCAATACGGAACTTCAGTTTATTGAGAATATGCGCGGCTTTATGCAAGGACGCACGGTCGTCCTGGCAACCCACCGGATTAAACTGCTTGAGCTTGTCGACCGGATTATCTGGCTCGATTCTGGCCGTGTTATCGCCGATGGCCCGGTGAATGAAATTCTTTCAGGCCTTCGGGGCAAGCGCGCAGCCGGCGCCAATGCGCCGAAACCGGAGGCGCGCTAATCTATGCCGCGTCGCCAACGAGAAGCTGCCAACCATTGGCCGCCCTTCGTCGATGCTTTGGCGACGATCATTATGGTGCTGACGTTCCTCGTCATCATCATTGCCTTGGCGCTATTTTACATCGCACAAAAGGTCAATGAAGACACCGTGCGCCAAGCGCTCGATACAATCTTAGAAGAAAAGCAAGGCAGCCCCAATGCCATGGACGAGATCATCCTCTCGCAGGTCATGAAGGTCCTAAGCAAAGCCTCCGAAAAGAAGGTCGAAGGCACGCCGTCAAACGAACCGGTTCCGGAAGATGCCGAGCCGGCCCCGGCCGCTCAGGCTCAGGCGACCCCAAGCCCCTCCCAACAATCAGAGGCCGCGCAAAGTCAGTCGACATCCTCCGAGGTCATCAAACGGGAGTCAGACTCAGAAGAAACTGAGACTGCCGCCGCCCAGGGCGCCAAGTTGCAGACGGAAGGGGAGACGCCGCAACTTGTGGAGCCCAACGACAGTGTCGAAATCGAAACCGAGATCCAAGAAGAGACCTCTGGGTCAACAGAATTTACAACCGAAAACAAAGTCACAAAAGATCCGCCACGCGTGACCTTCACACCCGAAGAGGAAGAGGCCGACGCCAAGGAAATCGATGTCAGCGGCCAGGACGTTATCCTCGCGGTGGATTTTCCTCAGGAAGAAATTAAGCTGACTGAAGATGCAAAGTCCAAGGTCGACGCTTTGCTTGAAACCAAACAAGCTGAGTTGGATCGCGGTGTCCTTGAAATTCGCGCCTCTGCCCGGTCATCGGTCGGCTCCATCAGTGAAAGCCGGCGTATTGCCTATTATCGCGCTGTGTCGATCCGTAACCGGTTGATCAATGCCGGCGTCCGGCCTGACAAGATCCAAATCCGCCTGACCGATAACGTCGAAAACAAGAATTTCGACCGGGTGAATGTCCATCTCAGGCCGGATGAATAGACGCGCACCAGGTTGGGCTGCTTCATCCGTTAACCTCTCATTAAGTTAATCCCTTCTTAGCCATGTTTCGGCAAGGGTACCGGGTTGATGTCATCTACGGCGTAATGCGAGCCCAGGTCACCCGTGTTCAATAAATCGACGATAGGCAAGCCAGTTTTTGGGCGGCGCCGCATGTCGACGGTGTCGATTCTCGCTCTTTTGCTGGCCATGCCGCCGATCGATGCGGGTGTGCGTGCTGATGAAACGCCTCAGCCGCAAGCCCAAAACGGGGTAGGCGAGGGGCTGCAGCAAGAGGGCTATCGTCTCGATGTTTCGGGCCGCACTTGGCGCATTGACGATCTTATTGTTGATACCGGGGACGATGACCTCTTCCTCGTTCCCCCTGTCCCGGACCTTCCGTCGACGGAGGGGGCTTCTCTGCGTCCGGAACTGGTTGGTGCGGCCGATGCGCAAACGGCGGCACAAGCGCCTGACCCCTTAGCAGAGGCCGAGCTGCCGGCGCCGATGCCAGCGCCAGCCGATCGTCCTGATCGGCAAGTACCAAGTGTCGATGCGACCCCCTTTGCATCCATCCAGCCCGTACGCAGCCCTGGCGATCCGCCCAAGCCCGTGACGGTCGAGCGGGCGCGCACCCTCGCC
>JBCDJA010000193.1:0-5300 GCA_038748465.1 Pseudomonadota bacterium | reverse complement strand
GTGCTCGAGCACGGCCGTCGGGGTGCGGTTCTCGATATAAGGCACCGTGTGCGCACCGCATTCATTGCCGATCAACAGCGAATCGCACTGGGTGAAGTTGCGGGCATTGGACGCATTCCGGTTTACACTGACAAGACCGCGATAGGTGTTTTGCGCCTCGCCGGCCGATATCCCCTTCGAGATGATCCGGCTTGAGGTATTTTTGCCCAAATGGATCATCTTTGTGCCGGTGTCCGCCTGCTGATGGTTGTTGGCAATGGCGATCGAGTAAAACTCGCCGCGGCTCTCATCGCCCCGCAACACACAGCTTGGGTATTTCCAGGTGATGGCCGAGCCGGTCTCGACCTGGGTCCATGAGATTTTCGACCGGGCACCGCGGCAATCGCCGCGTTTGGTCACAAAGTTATAAATGCCGCCTTCCCCCTCGGCGTTGCCCGGATACCAGTTCTGAACTGTCGAATATTTTATCTCCGCATCGTCATGCGCGACCAATTCAACCACGGCAGCGTGAAGCTGGTTTTCATCGCGCATCGGCGCTGTGCAGCCCTCAAGATAGCTAACATAGGCTCCCGCTTCAGCGACGATCAGCGTCCGCTCGAACTGGCCCGTATTCTGCTCGTTAATGCGGAAATAGGTCGACAATTCCATGGGGCATCGAACACCCTCGGGGATGTAGACGAACGATCCGTCGCTGAACACGGCAGAGTTAAGCGTTGCATAGAAATTGTCCGACGCCGGCACGACCGACCCCAGATAACGCCGCACAAGCTCCGGGTGATTGCGCACCGCTTCCGACATCGGGCAGAAAATCACGCCCGCTTCGGCCAGCCGCTCTTTGAACGTCGTAACCACCGACACGCTGTCAAACACCGCATCGACCGCCACCCCGGCGAGCATCTTTTGTTCCTCAAGCGGAATACCCAGTTTTTCATAGGTCCGCAAAAGCTCCGGGTCCACCTCGTCAAGGCTCTTGGGGGCAACCTTTTGCTTCGGCGCTGCATAATAATAAGCGCTTTGGAAATCGATCGGCGGGAAGTCGACCTTCGCCCACTCCGGGGGCGTCATTTGCTGCCAGCGCTCGAAGGCCTGAAGCCGCCAATCCAGCATCCATAACGGCTCTTCTTTCTTGGCCGAAATAAAACGCACGGTCTCCTCCGTCAGGCCTTTCGCGGCCTTTTCGGATTCGATCGACGTGACGAAGCCGTATTTGTACTTGTCGACACTCAGGTCTTCGACGTTCCGAACGGTTTCTTCGACAGCTGCCATCAGGCGGTTCTCCTTTAGTGACGCACGGCTGCGAGGGAAGACCGGCGCGTGCCAGCGCGTGGCCACAGGTCTTCCCAAGCCTTGAGAAATTGATCGACATCCGTGTCCTGTGAGGGCCAACCGAGGCTGATCCTCAACGCCGCATCGGCCGCCTCGGGCGCGAAGCCCATGGCGCTCAACACGTGCGAGCGGCGCACCTTGCCGGACGAGCAGGCCGCCCCGGCACTCACTTCGATGCCCTTGAGATCAAGACCAATGAGCTGCACCTCAGCAGATTTGCCGGACTGGGCGATGCAGGTTGTTGTCGCCAAGCGCGGCGCCTCACCCCCGGCAATCACCGCATCGGGCGTGCGTTCGGTGATCCCAGCCTCAAGGCGTGCCTGCAATTTTGGCAAATTGGCCGCCGCAAACCGGGCTGGCGCGGCCTCAGCCGCAGCGCCGAAACCGACGATCCCGATAACGTTTTCTGTGCCGGCACGGCGAGATTGTTCTTGCCCGCCACCGCGCTGCACGGGCGCTAGGCGCGTGCCAGGGCGAACGATGAGAGCGCCGATGCCCGCCGGCCCGCCAAGTTTGTGCGCCGAAAGCGCAACGAAATCGGGCGTCCCGAGGGAGGCGATTGAGACAGGCTCTTTGCCGGCCGCCTGCACCGCATCGCACAGCACAAGGGCGCCGTGCTCTCTGGCGCGCTCGGCAACCATCGCCGGATCAATTGGCCAAACTCCGGTCTCATTGTTGGCGGCCATGATCGCCACACCAACGGGGCCTTCCGCGCGCCTCAACGCTGCCACGAGCGTGTCTGGCGAAAGCCGACCGTCGCCGTCGACCGGCAGCACCTCAACCGGCAAGCCGGTCGCCTCCACCGAGGCGCGAACCGCATCGTGTTCCACTGCCGACACAAGAAAGCGTTGCACCTGGCTCGCGCTCGCCATGGCCGCAACGGCAAGGCCGATCGCTTCAGTTGCACCGCTTGTGAAAATCACATCTCGGGCTCGCGCCCCGACCAACCGGGCGACGCTTTCGCGCGCGGCCTCAACCCGCGCCCGCGCTGCTCGGCCGCTGGCATGCACCGACGAGGGATTGCCAAGGGCATCAAGCGCACGGGCCATGGCAGCTTTGGCCTCCGGCAGCAGCGGCGTCGTGGCGTTATGGTCGAGATAAACGGTCATCTGCGCGTTCGGTTACGGGGTTCCTTAAGCTTCAGCTTGAACAGGCACTGTGGATAGCGGCTCACGCTCGGCCAGCCGTTGGGCCATCCGCGCACCGGCATTGGTGACTTGTTTGTCGACCACGTCGGCCAGCGATACGGCGCTCAAAAAGGATTGGATTTGATGGCCCAGCTCTTCCCACAAATCGTGGGTGATGCAGCGACCGTCATTGCCCATACAGCCCTTGGGAGATCCGGCCGCACATCGGGTCGTACGGATCGGCTCGTCCACGGCGAGAATGATATCGGCGATGCGGGTATCGCTTTTAGCACGGGCCAGCATGTAGCCGCCGCCAGGCCCTCGAACGCTCTTCACCAGCCCACCACGGCGGAGCTTGGCAAATAATTGCTCCAGATATGACAATGAGATGTCCTGGCGGGCCGCAATCTCGGCTAAGGAGACCGGCTGATCGCCGCCATAGACGGCCAAATCGGCCATCGCCATCACTGCATACCGTCCTCGAGTGGTCAGTTTCATTGACTGTCCTCCCCGTTCTTCCTGGGCCCTGTCTTTGGCCGATTAGCCATTTGCGCGCACCACTCTTCATGGTAACGGTGCAGCCCGATTTCGCGCTGCTTAACGGGACTTAAATAGCCGACTAAATCAGTCAAGATTAATGGCAAATTTTTTCGCGGATTTCCAGCCCTTCTGGGGCCAGGCGCGAGAAAAAACCAACCTAGGCAGTGTGTCTTTCGATCTTCGCCTCCCGCGTCAACCCACCGTCTGAAATGTGATCAATGCCTGAAGTCATCTTCAATGGGCCCTCAGGACGTCTTGAAGGCCGATATCAGCAGGGACAGGGCGGCAATGCGCCGGTCGCCATTGTGTTGCACCCCCATCCGCAATTTGGCGGCAACATGAACAACCGCGTCGTCTATGACGTGTTTTACGCGTTTCAACGGCGTGGATTTGCCGTCCTCCGATTCAATTTTCGCGGCGTTGGTCGCAGCCAAGGGGAGTTTGACCAAGGGATCGGCGAGCTTTCCGATGCCGCCTCGGCCCTCGATTGGCTGCAGAGCATGCACCCCAACGCGGCCCATTGTTGGATCGCTGGCTTTTCCTTCGGTGCTTGGATCGGCATGCAATTGTTGATGCGACGGCCTGAAATCGCCGGCTTCATCTCCATCGCGCCGCCCGCCAATATGTACGACTTCTCGTTTTTGGCACCCTGCCCGTCCTCTGGCCTCATTATGAACGGCAGCGTCGACAAAGTGGTGCCCACGGCGGACGTGAAAAAGCTTGTGGACAAGCTCTCCCTGCAAAAAGGGATTACAATCACCCACGATGTGATCGATGGCGCCAACCATTTCTTCGAAGACCACCTAGAGGCGATGATCAACTCGGTTGAGGGCTATCTCGATCATCGTCTTGGGCCGGTGGATGCGGGGTCGGCAGCCGGCGCTTAAGGCTCTGCTCGCGACGTTGAGGGCAATCACCCGGGCTCATGGAAGACGCCGCCTGTTTGCGGCGCTGGCACCCCTGTCGTTCCTGGAAACGACAGCGGCAACCCGGCCCGCGAGCGCGCGGCCAGAAAGGCAAAAGCCTCCGCCTCGATGAAATCGCCCCGCCAGCCCTGAGATTCCGCCGTTACCACCGGGCAGGGCAACGCCTCGCGCAGGGCCGCCATCAGCGCTGGATTATGGCGCCCCCCGCCACAGGCAATGGCCCGCTTTGGCAGGCGCGGCAGATGGCGAAACGCTAGGGCAAGCGATTGGGCCGAGAACGCAACGAGCGTCGCCGCCCCATCCTCCAACGACAAGCCCCGCACGCCTTGGGCATCGAAATCGAAGCGATCGAGGGACTTTGGCGGCGCCAAATCGAAATAGGGATGGTCAAGCAGGCTGGCGATGACATTGCTGTGCACCTGGCCCGCAGCCGAGATCGATCCGCCTTTGTCCATGGGCGCGCCGGTTCCCGCCTCGATCCATTGGTCGAGGGGGCCGTTCGCCGGCCCGGTGTCGAAGGCCAAAAGCTGCTCGCCATCCCAATAGGTGATGTTGGCAACCCCTCCGAGATTGAGCACGGCGGCGGGCGGAGCGATCCCGGATTGGGCAAGGGCGGCCGCATGGTAGGCCGGCGCGAAGGGCGCCCCCTGGCCGCCGGCGGCCATATCAGCCACGCGAAACTCATTGACCACCGGACAGTCTGTGAGCTGCGCCAGAAGCGCACCATCGCCGATCTGCACCGTGAGGCCCGCATCGGGGCGGTGAAGCACCGTTTGGCCATGAAAGCCAATCAAGTCCGGCGCCCGGTTCGCCTCGGCGATCAGCGCCTTCACTGCGCTTGCCGTTGCAAGGGTGAAGGCCCGCTCCGCCTCGCGCACCGCCTGCGGACACTCCCCATTGCCGTTCCAAGCGATCGACGCCTTCACCGCTGCTTCAATTTGAGCCCGTAACTCATTAGAAAATGGCACGAAACGGCTTTCACCACGGCCCAGAAGCGCGGTGCCATCAGTGGTCAGAAACGCAGCATCGATGCCATCCATGGAGGTGCCGCTCATCAGGCCCAACACACACAGCGCGGGATGGGAGGCGGGATCGCTTGCAGCGCCTGCAGGTCTGGACATGGCGTTTGGCTTTCCTTCGGCTTCGCTTGAGGCTCATGTTTGCTTGGCTTGGGCGCGCCTTGCACCGCGCGGCGATCTTACCTCGCCGCAATGCCCATGGTAGAGAGCCCGCCTTAACAGGGCACTAGGCACCTCCGCCAGGCCGCCATCCGACGTTCCCATCTCGCTTTAAGAGCAATCAGCACCTTAAGAGCAACCAGCACCGCCAGATACCATGTCAGAGTCGAACCCAGCCTTAGAGCCACAATCAGATTTTCTGC
>JBCDJA010000192.1:0-5306 GCA_038748465.1 Pseudomonadota bacterium | reverse complement strand
TTGCTTGGGGCCCGTTTGCCGTTTTTTTCGGTGGTGGGGTGCGGTGTGCCGATCCCTGACTGGCCGGATTTAAGGTTTGCCGAAGATCTCGTTTTCAATCTTCAGCTGCTCGAACAGCGCGGGCTTCGCTTTAGCGCTGAGACATCCTATCTATATCACGTTAATGCTGCCTCCATTTCTGCGAGTGCTGATATCGGGTCGCGGATGGCAGACGCCTATGGGGCGATCCTCGCCGGTTTGGACACAGGCCAATGGTTTGAAACGCCGGCCGTTGCGACCGCCCTCAGGCGGCAAATACACCTCGACCGGGAGACCAACACAGAGTTTCTATCTGGCGGTCTGGCCGGAGAAACCTTAAATGAGTTTGTGGCGCGAAAGAAAAGCGAGACGACCCAAAACCCATGACCTCCTCTCTTCCCAGCATCGACACGACCGGTCAGGTCGTCAGCCTGCGTGATTTTACGGTCGAGATCCCCGTTGGGATCGTCGATTGGGAGCGGGCACCGGGCAAAACCCAGAAGGTCGTTCTGAACGTCGATCTTTATACTAATTATCCGGAATCGCGGCCTGCGTCGATCGGCGATTGCCTGGATTATCGCCGGGTTATCGACCATGTGGATGAAACCTGGCGACCGGATCGGCACGTGGACCTGCTCGAAACCTTGGCCTTCGATCTGATCACCTATTGTCTTGAGGATCCAAGGGTTGAGGCAGTGCGTGTTGCGCTGTCAAAGCCCCATGTTTTCAATGGCCGGGTGGTTCCCACCGTGACGTTTTTTCAACGCCGCGGAGAGGGAGCCGGCGGGCAATAACGAGGGTGGGGGAAGGCTCATGTCGGATGCCCAGGGGCGGGTTGTTTTAATCACGGGCGCAGCAAAACGCATTGGGCGGGTGCTGGCTGAGACCTTTGCTCAGGCCGGATACGATGTCGCGATCCACGCCAACCGGTCTTTGGGCGATGCGCAAGGAGCCGCCGAGCACCTTGCAGAGCGCTACGAGGTAAGGGCAGAGGCATTTGCCGCCAATCTATCGGAAGAGGCGCCAACGGCAGCGCTCGTCGATGCGGTCTGCGAGCGCTTTGGGCAGCTCGATGGGCTAGTGAACAACGCCTCCAATTTCCTCTACGACGATGTGTCGAACTTCTCTTGGGATCGGGCCCATGCGAGCATGGCCGTCAATTGCTGGGCGCCGGTCACGCTCGCGTGCCGGTTGTCGGCCCATGTTAAAGCGCGGGCGGTATCAGGCTTTGTTGTCAACTTTGTTGATGTGAAGACAAACAATCCGGATGCGCGGTTTCTGTCCTACGAGCTTTCAAAATGCGCAGTGGCTGCATCGACGCTGGGGCTTGCACGCGCGCTCAGTCCCACTGTGCGGGTGAATGCCGTTGCGCCCGGCCTTACCCTTCACAGCGGCCAGAAATCTGAGGACGATTTTAAAGACCAACACACTCAAAATCTGTTGGGCGAAGGGCCAACCCCGCAAGACCTAGCGGATGCTGCGCTTTTCCTTGCAAAGGCGAGCAAGGTGACAGGAGAGACCGTGTCGGTCGCTTCGGGCGCGCAATTATTGGGCCCCAATGAAAAATTTTATGCATCGTTGACGGATGAAAAGCTGAAAGGCACCAGTTGATCGCCTCGCCGCTGGGATTACATCCGCTTACGCCTTTTTTTGTGGCGGCTTCCCCTGCTTGAAGAACAGCAATTGCACAAAACGCCCGTCCTCGAGGCCGGTTCCGAAATCCTCGCCGCCGGCATGAAACTGCCAGGGGCGAAACAGCACACATCGATTGAACTTCATGGGCACCTGGTCAACCACATCCCAGGCGTCGGGGTTGAGACTATCGGCGGCAACCGTCGCTTCCAGGAATTTTACGCGGGTTTCGAAGCCATATTTGTCCTGGGCTTCTTTGTCGGTCATCGGACGGGCTTCAGCGCCGGTGGCCTTGTGCCGGAAAAACTTTGTGCCCCCTTCAGGCCGGCAATGCTCGTCCGGCGTCAGATAGATGATGCCGGACCATTCCACCCCCGGGTCGATATGCACATCGCCGCGGCGCGCGGCCCCAGCCCAGGAATAGCGGAAGCGGTAATGGTCGGCGTCGGCAGCGCCTTGGAGGGGCTGTTGGGTGAGGCGCGAGAAAAACGCATCCCCGCCTGGAAGGGCGAGGCGCTGTTCGGAGGTGCGGCCAGGGTAATTGGCCCCCTCCTTAGGATCTGGATACTCCAGGGACAGGGCCTGTTTGCGCACGGCCAGGGGATCATCGAAAAAATCATCGAGAACGATACGGGTAATGAGCATTCTATAAGCTCCGCGGCAAGGCGTTCAGGGGCTTCTATTTCTCGCCGGAAAACGCCTTCATCATTTCCCCAAGGGAGCGCGAGACGCCCGCAAGGGACCAGGCCCCGTCCACGCCGATGACCTGCCCACTCACGTAACTAGCGAGTGGAGAGGCGAGAAACATGGCCATGTTGGCAACATCATCCACGGTCCCATCGCGCTTCAGCGGAACCGAGTCCGTCACCATGTCTTTGATTTCTTGGGTCGGGGCCAGGCGGTCCATGCCCTCGGTATTGGCGATGGGGCCGGGCACGATCGAATTAAGACGCACGCCTTGGGGGCCCCATTCCAAGGCGAGGGTGCGCGTTACCATGTCCACCCCGGCCTTTGCGGCGCACACATGCACTTGGAATTCCATCGGCACGAAGGCTTGCGGGGCCGAGATGTTGATCACCGATCCAGGCTTTGCAAGATGCGGCCAGGCGCCCTTCATCACATGAAACGTACCCAGAAGGTCGATATCCACAACCGACTTAAACCCATTAGGCGATAGGTTCAGCGCATCGCTCGGGAAATTTCCGGCAGCGCCGGAAACCAAAACATCGAAGTCGCCAAGATGGGCTTTCATCGCGGTCAGTCCTTCGGCAACCGCGTCCGCATCGCGAACATCAAACGTGACACCGGCCGCATCGCTGCCAAGCTCTTTCAGTTCGCCGACCGCGGCGTCCACCTTATCCTGCTTGCGGCTTGCCACCCCGACCTTAGCGCCGTTGCGTGCAAAGGCTTTTGCAATGCCAAGGTTGATGCCGCTGGTGCCGCCGACGACCATGACTGAGGTGCCCGAGAAATCGAAAGTCGCATTCATTGAGGTGTCTCCGGTTGCCGGGCTCACGCCGCTTGGGAGCGGGTTTTTGGGGGCGCCCTAAGGTGAACGTCGATTTACAAACAATTTTAGCAAAATTTTCAGTTGGCAAGGGCACACTCGCGTAATCGATGGGAAAGGAGGTCCGCGATGAAAAAAGTGTTGTCTGCTAACGGGTTCGCTTTTTTGGCTGCGATTGTCCTTCTGAGTGCTGCGCCTGCCCAACCGGCACAGGCCACGGGGCTTGCCGCCGTTCAAGGGTCGCTCGCGTCCTGGATTGACGATCCGCTGCTCTTAGCCGCCGTCAGCATCCATAATGAGGACACGGCGCATTTGAGCCGAGACGAGTTGGTGGCGATGAACGAGCGGTGGAAGGTTGAGCAATTTGTGACGGTCAAGCCGCTCACGAACCGGTATAAGGATTGTCCGCTTTCGATCTTTTTGCGGGATGTGCGGGACGGCATCGGCGCGCCGGTGAAGGACATTTTTGTCTTTGATGCGAAGGGCATGATTGTAGGTCACACCAGCAACCCGGATGCGATCTCGCACGGCGAGGCGCCCTATTTCGCGGAGACGATGGCGGCGGCCCTCACGGCGGGTGAACCGAGCGTGGATGGGCAAAGCGAGGCAAGCCTCCAGGTGTTTCATGCCTTGGCTGAAGAGGGCGAGGCGGGCGTTGAGCCGCTGACCCGTCTTGGTGCCCCGCTCATCGATCCGCTGACCAGCGATGTCATCGGTACGGTGATGATCCTCGCGCATGGGGCAAAATAACTGGCCCACAATCTGGCCCACTAACCAGACCAGGGCATCGCGGCGCTAACGGTGGCGCAGGTCAGGGCTCGAGCCGGATCAGCCGCTTGCCCAAATTCTCGCCGCGATAAAGCCCGGCGATGGCATCGGGGCAGGCCTCAAGCCCGTCCAGCACATCTTCTCGATACTGCAAGTTGCCGGCGCGGACCCAATCGGCCAGGCGCTGGACCGCGTCCCCATAGCCGTCCATGTGATCAAAGATAAGAAACCCGGCCATGGTGGCGCGCTTGACGAGCAGGTGCCGCTCCACCCGGGCGCCCGTTGGCCACACATCCCAGCCGGGGATCGACGCCGTTCCGCACAACACCACGCGGGCATGGAGCGCCAAATGCCGGTGGGCTGCATCGCTGATGGCGCCGGCGGTGTTGTCGAAATAGATGTCGACGCCGTCCGGGCAGGCGGCGGCGAGGGCCGCATCAAGGTCGAGCCCGTCTTGGCGGTAATCGAGGGCAGCGGCATAGCCGAACTCGTCCGTACACAAGGCGGCTTTGATCGGCCCACCGGTGATCCCCACGGTTCGGCACCCCAGCAAATTGGCGATCTGTCCGACGGCGGACCCAACGGACCCGGCCGCGGTCGACACAAGCACGGTCTCGCCGGCCTTGGGGCGGCCAAGGCGCGTCAGCCCCAAATAGGCAGTGACACCATTCAGCCCCAGCGCACCAAGGGAAAGTGATAAGGGCAGGTCGGTTTCCTCGATCCGGCGGATGATTTGGTCGGCGCCAACGGCTGCGACCTCTTGCCAACCGAACCAGCCGGTCACCGCATCGCCTTCCTTGTAGTCGGCGTTTCGCGAGGCGATCACATGGCCCGAGGCAAGCGACCGCATCACAGCTCCGATGGCCACGGGCGGGGAATAATTGGAGGTGTCGGCGATCCAGCCCCGCATCGCCGGCTCGACCGAGAGAAATTTATTCTGTATCAGGATTTGCCCATCTTCGAGGTTGGGAATGGGCGCCTCGATTATCCGAAAATTGTCTGCTTGGGCGATGCCCGTGGGCCGGCTTGCGAGGGTGACCTGCCGGTTCGTGGTCAATGTCATGGACGGCCACACTTTCTGGGACAAAAGGGAATGGGGTGGGCCAAAAACGCTATCTCCCGCCGGGCAAGCTCGCAAGATCCCCAAAGACGGTGCGCTGTGCACCAACGCGCAGGGGCTAGTGCAAATCTGCAGGGCTGATGCGGCGGGAGAAACGCGTGGATTTAGGCAGTTTTTCCCCTTGCGCCCGCGTGTCACACCCAGCAGCATAAGGGCAGAAACCTAGACCGAAGTGAGGAAACCCCATGCCGCGCGAGACCTACGATGCCGTCGTTGTTGGTGCCGGATTTTCCGGCCTTTACGCCATTTACAAGTTTCGCG
>JBCDJA010000191.1:0-5324 GCA_038748465.1 Pseudomonadota bacterium | reverse complement strand
GTCGTCCTCGCGATACTCCGCATGCCCATCGATCCGGAACCGGGGCGTGAGGGCCAGTCGGCCGCCGATCTCTACCCCATGGCCTTCGCGATCGAAGTTCTGTCCGTTGGCGTTGACCGCCTCGAAAAGATAGCCGGCCCACGAGAAGGATTTGCCGTCAGCGGACAGAAAATAAACGCGCGCATTGGTGGTGTATACCACCCCATCGCGCGAGGTGAAGTTGGGCGCAACTCCGTCTTCCTCGTAATCGATGTCTTCGACCCGTTGCACCAGAACCGCCGAAACGCGCTCTGAAAGCCCAACAGCTCCCGTCAGGTCCGCGCCAAAGCCGGTCGCAAAGCGCTCCCCATCCAGGTGGTCGTAGTCCGCCAACAGGCCAAAGGCCAGCAAGCCGGGCCGGCCGGCGATCTCGCCGCGCATGCCGCCTTCGAGCCGGCCCTCAACGCTGATGAGATCGAATTCGTCCTGGTCGTCTGTGTGGTGATTGAGGTAACCGCGCCCGTCGCCTTTGAGATATGCCCTCTGCCCCTCATGAAAAAAATGCGCCCCTTCAAGGAATTCAAACGCGCGAAAAGCCTCGTCTTCGTCCGTGGCTTTGGCGGCGACATTGTCGTCATAGGCAAGCCCGACGCCGGCTTGCAAAAAGCTAGGGGTTTTGGTGGCGCGGGTTTGAGCGCGCTCCTCGCCGGTTGCAGCGCCGAGCCCCTCCAGGAAGGTGCGGGCTTGATCGGCATAGGGGCTGCCCGGCGCCTCGGCGGTCACTCTCGTGAGGGCCGCCACCGCCTCATCCCGCCGGTTCAATGTAAGGAGTGCTTGGGCCCGATTAAAATGCGCAGCAGCGCTTGTCGGCTCTGCCGCGACGGCGCGGTCGAAATAGCCGAGCGCCGCCTCAGCCTGGCCTGTGCGTAGGGCCGCAAGCCCCGCATAGCGCAACACCAGGCTGCTTTGGGGGTTGGTTTCAAGCAGCGCTTTGAAGGCCTCGAGGGCTTCTTCATACCGCCCGTCGCGGAAGGCTTGAGCCGCGGGAAGCGTCACGAATTCGGCTTCGGTGAAGTCGCGGGCGGCAAGCTGGGGCGCTGCCGTGAGCGTTACCGCCGTTACGAGGGCTGCAGCCGCAAGCCGGCCGGCAACCCTATTTCCCCTATTTCGTTGTTCGTTCATGGCTTACCCCCTCCCGTCCCCCGACCTCTTGGTGGGCCCCAAACCTTGAGACTGCCACAAGGTCGGCCCGTTTGGCCATTGCGGGAGCTGAAAATGACGGCTCCTTAATCCGAATAGCCCTTCAGCGCCGGGCTGTTAGCGCGCCGGCTCGCTGTAGCGATCAATGGCCAAATTATGCCGTTCGATCGCGTTGAGCGTCTCAACGGGGGCAAAATCATCGGTCAGCGGGCGACCTTCCGGGAGCGTGGTGACGATGCGCCGGTCTGCCAGCAGGTCGCCAAGCGGGTAGTAAAAATCATGCTCTGCCTGGAGCGTCTCGGCCCGGGCCAAAAGCGAGGCCTGGCTCCGCGGCGGCCCGTTATAGGCGATCGCGACGATGTTGCCGCGGGCCGGGTAGACGTCCACATGGTCAAAGACGGCGCGTAAGGTGATCAGGGCACGGTCATAGAGCATGGTGGATGGCTCGATGTTTTGCACCGCGACCCCGCCCTCGTTAAGGCGCGCCTCAACCGTCTCAAAGAATTCCTGGGTCAGCAAATGGAAGGGCACGAAGGATCCGCGATAAGCATCGATGAGAATAACATCAAAGCTCTCTTTAGTCCGCTTAAGGAACAGTCTGCCGTCTCGGGCAACAAGCTTCAATCGCTCGTCAGGAACGATCCCAAAATGCGCTTGGGCGAGGTCAAGGACCGCCTTGTCGATCTCGACCGCCGTGATCTCCGTTTGTGGCATGTGCAGGTGCAAATAGGCGGCCGTGCGCCCACCACCAAAGCCGATCTCAGCCAGGTTATCAGCCTTTGGGACATAGGTGAGTGCGGCTGTCATGTAGCGGGTATAAACGACCGGCAGGGCCCGGTCATTGGACGGATCGTATTTGCTTTCGGTGAAGTATTTGTTGTTCACACCGAACGACATGATGTGCAGGCCGTCCCGCTCATGCACAAAGATTGAATTGTAAACGGAGTCCCGTTGCTCGATGAGGCGAGGGCGATCGGCGGCGGCCGAACCCACAAACCCAACAAAACTTAAAACGGCAATCCCTAGGGCGATGCAAACGCGGTGACAAAGCATGGTCCGTTCAAGGCCTTTTGCGGGTAACGGCGAAGGGCGCTGGGCCCATCGGCGTTACAGTTGTTTCAAACTGTCGAAAATGCAGCGACAAATCCGAACGAATGTGCAAGGTTTTCGTGAGCTTACTGATCTCAATAAGCGCCAGCAAAGCCATGGCGCACGGGACATAAAAGGGTACAGGGCGCGGGGTTCAACTGTTAGTGAGGAGAGGGGATCGACCCATGCGCAGTGCGCTCATTCTCGCCGCAGCCCTTACGGCGACGGCCTGCACGACCGCCGATTTTGCGGGACATTCTAAAGGCAACATCCACGGACAAAAATGGACGGCAGAAAGCATTAACGGCCGATCCGTGCTCGACAATACCGAAATCACCATGACCATCGCCGAGGACGGCAAGATGCGCGGCACGGCCGGGTGCCAAAGCTATGTCGCCAAGGCCTTCCTAGAAGGGAGCGATGAAATTGGTGTCGGCGCATTGGCGATTTCAAAACAGGGGTGCCACGGCGCCAAGCTCGACCAACAAATGCGCTTTGTTCGCGCGATGATGCTCGCTGAGCGGTACGAGATGAACGGCGCCAACACGCTTTATGTGTATTCAGAAGGCGAGGGCAAGCCGCTGACGTTCAAAGCCAGCAAGCGCTGAGTAAGCCAGCAAGCGCTAAGTAAGCCAGCAAGCGCGCAGCCTGGCCTCGAGGCCGGGATTTGCTGAGTGCTTTGGAGGGCGCGCGCACCAGCGCACCCGCTGCTTGGGCTTGATGAATGACGATAGGACGGGCGTCCCCGGCGGTGGGGGCGCCCGTTTTGTCATTTTTGGGCGCGGGCCTGGTTTTTGGGGCTTGGTTCTTGGGGCATGGGCCCGCGCCGCCTCACGGCCCCGTGACCGCGCTCGCGGTTTTGTCTGTGACCAGCGCCACATTGAACCCGCGCCTCCCGTGCTTATCTCCCAGTCATCCCAGCCGGGCCGCATCCCCCCTCCCTCTTGCAGCCCGGCCTAAGGCTGCCGCTTCTCTCCCCCCCCTGAGACGGCAGCCTTCTTTTTTGGGCTCTCCCCTCTTTGGTTAACACCCTCCTAATCTGACGGCACATCGCTTGCGGCGTGCGCTCTGACTTGTTTCGCAACAGAACACTTTCAGGGCCTTTGCCGATGACATCGTCGTTTTTGGTTAAATTGGGTCAAGCTTTTGCTGCCTCGCGCTCTGGCTCGTTCGCCGTGATTTTCGCCCTCGCGCTGCTGCCCTTGATCGCTGCAGCCGGCGCCGCGCTTGACTATGCGCGGGCTGTCAATGTGCGCAGCGATTTGCAGCGGGCCATCGACGCGGTGGCACTTGCCGCGGGGACGGGTCTCTTTGACCGTGCCAATGGCACCTTCGATGAGGACGCGGCGCGGGCGTTTTTTGATGTCAATTTCGGCGAGCCGGAAGGCGAGATCAGCAGCTTCACGATCACCAAAAGCGCCACGACCGTCGAGGTTTCGGTTGCTGGCCGCATCGAAACAACGCTCCTGGCAACCCTCGGCATTCAGGAAATTCCGTTCTCCTCCGATGCCCAAGCACGGCTTGCCCAGGCGACGAATTTTGAGATCGTCCTCGTGCTCGACAACACCGGGTCTATGGGCGGCAACAACAAGCTCAAAATCATGCAGGACGCGGCCACGATGTTCATTGATCGGATGGAAACCTTGGCCGATGGCATGGGGATCGATGTGCAGATCGGTATTGTTCCGTTTACGGAAATGGTGCGCCTCGACACCGATCTCAAATCAGAGCCCTGGCTCGATTTGCCGACCCAGCAACAAGAAAATGCATGGACTGGCTGCCTTTGGGACCGCGATCAACCCTATGACGCCGATATCACCGCACCTAACCCAGGCATTGCGGCATCGCTTTTCACGCCCCACCCTAATGCCGGCTTTAACCCGGCTCGCTGCCGCATCGCCGAGATCGAGCCGCTGACGGACGATTACAACAAATTGCGCGATCATGTTGACGATATGATCGCAGCGGGCACGACGAATGTGGGGCTTGGTATGGTGTGGGGTTGGCACCTGCTCAATCCCAGCACGCCCTTTACCGGTGCCCGGCCCGAGACAGACGAAGATTATCGGAAAATCATGATCGTGCTGACCGATGGGGACAATACCCGCACCCGTCGCCGCACCCAATATGGCGCCTCGCTCGATGCCAACACAGAAGACGTCTGCGACAATCTCGATGCGGAAGAAATAACTCGCTACACGATCCGCGTCGTGAATGGGAACGCTAATCTCCTGCGCCGGTGCGCGTCCGATCCGGACAAATTTTACAATGTGCGCCAGCCGCGGGGCATTGTCGGCGTGTTTGAGGAAATCGCGTCCTTGATCGAGAGCGAGACCCTAAGGCTGTCAAGCTAACCCACGCGCTCGCCGGTTATTTGAGCGACCGGCCGGCCAGCAAGCCAACTGACGCCTTAAGGACCTGCCAGTTATCTGCTTGGGCAGACCCAACGCGTGGCCTTATCCCCACTTCGTTTGTGTGAATTGCGACAAAAAACACAAACCTTGGGTAGAATATCACCTTTCCTTCCCAAACGCCCTGGGCTAGAGCATCGGGCCAGCGGCAGCGGCTCACCAAGGCGGCATGTCGCACCATGCCGTGAGACATCCTGCCGTAAGAGGAGGGGGCGCGTGACCTCAGCCGCCGGAGCCAATGCCATGACATCGCCGACCGACACGCCGCCTGAGGGGTGGCCACTGCCAAAGGGGACCTTTGCTGAAACCGTGTTGTCGGTGCAGCACTACACAGATCGCTTGTTCAAGTTTCGCATGACCCGGCCGTCAAGCTTCAGGTTCCGTTCTGGTGAGTTCGTGATGATCGGGCTGCCGGGGGAAAAGCCGGTCTGGCGGGCCTATTCGGTGGCGAGCCCCGCTTGGGACGAGGAGTTGGAGTTCTTTTCGATCAAGGTGCCCGACGGGCCGTTGACGTCCGAACTCCAGAAAGTTCAACCCGACGACACGGTTTGGATGCGGAAGAAGGCAACGGGGACCTTGGTCGTCGACGCGCTGATCCCCGGCAAACGGCTTTACATGTTCTCTACCGGAACCGGCATTGCGCCC
>JBCDJA010000190.1:0-5391 GCA_038748465.1 Pseudomonadota bacterium | reverse complement strand
CCGCCTTGGTGACGGCCATCTTGGAGCCGTTGATGGTAAGGCCCCCCTCGCCCACCTCAATTGTCGCTGGCCAGCGCCCGTGGACCGTGTCGAACTCCAGAAGCATGGCATGCATATCAAGATCGCCAGCCTTATCGTTCAGCAACACAATCTCGCCGGGGAACCCCTCATCAATCAGAGAGCGGAGGGCGAGTTTTCCCGTCCGTCCGAGGCCGTTGAGCGCGAGACGCACCATGGGCGTGTCCTTTTGTTGGGGGAAAGACGCCTAAGGCAATCCGGTCAAGCGAGGCTTGGACGGCCAAAGGGGCATCGTTAAAATCATCAAGCAAAACCAGCCGATCGATCCGCTAGCTGATGTCGTCCCAGGCCGCCTCAAAGGCCTGGCGACGCACAGCCGTGGACCCCGTAACGCCAGCCGGGTCGGCGAGGCTCCAATGGGCGGTAAGACGGGCAGGATTGGGGCCACGCCCGCATTCTTCGTCCGCCGCCCTGTCGCAGAGTGTTATCAACAGGTCCGGTGCATCCCAGCCCGCAGCGTCAAGGCCAGCGGAGCGAAACGTCGCCGGATCGAACCCCTTTTGTTTCAAAAGGTCAGCCGCCATTGGGTGGATCTTGCCGCGGGGAGCGTGGCCGGCGGAGGCAACCGCAAACCGGTCCCCGCCCTTGGCACCCAGCAACGCCTCAGCAAAAATCGACCGGGCCGAATTAGCGGTACACAGAAAAAGTACCCGATGAGGAGAGTGCCCCGCGCGCTCCCATTCCTTAGCCGGGCGCACCGGCAGGCAGGCCTCCGGCCGGCCTCGGCAACAATCGGCAGCCATGAAGCCGATCAAATCGCCCATCCGGCTCATCTTCGCGCGGTAGAGGATCGATCGTCCGTCCCGCTCGCTGACGACAAGGCCCGCCTGCTCAAGCAAGGCCAATTGGTTGGACAACGTGCTGGGCCGCACGCCCAGCGCCTCGCCCAAGTCCCCGGCCGCAACGGCACTCGGCGCCCGGCCCGCAAGCAAGCGAAAGGCTCTCAGCCGGCCTTCATGGGCCAGAATGGACAGCAAATCGATGGCGGCTTTTTCTTCCATATTTCATGAAATCATGAAATATAGGACGAAGCAAGGGCGAGCTTACCCACGCAAGCAGCAACCGACCTAGCGCGCGGGTGCCGGATAAAAAGCCGTCCGGGGACAAATCCTCTCCCATGAGGATCATGGGAGGGCCATCGACGCCGCTGGATCAAACCTTTACGTGCTGATTTTGCAGTACCACTCCAGAGCGATTTTTTCTGTTCGCTCGATGAAGGGTTGTTTGCCGGCAAGATACGCATCCCACGACGCGGCGCGCTCGCCGGTCAGCTGCGCCTTTAACGCCGAATAGGCCGCCGCTGTTTCCGGGTAATGCGTCAGGAAATCGCGAAACGCCAGATGACGCGTGATGTGCTGCGAGCCCTCCAAAAAGACATGCAGGTGGTGGGTTAGCCTGCCTTCAGGATTGAGCTTGCGGAAGTAGCGCCGGCCGTCACTTCCGTAGGCGCCCATAACCTGATAGCCGGCGCCCTGCATCGCCGCCGACCTCGTATCGAGGGCATCAAACTGGGGAACAACGCCCAAAATATCGATGATCGGTTTGGCAAGGATGTTTGGAATGGCTGTGCTGCCGATATGATGGAGGGCAATCGGCATTCCCGCGAGTGCCGACGAAATGACCTTCGCTTCCGCCTTGAAAGCCTCAGCCCAAGACGGGTCATGGGCAACAACGGTATCGTTCATAGCCTTCGGGCCGCCTGATGGATGGGGCGCACGCATGCCACCGGCACCTCACGCGAAGCGATCGCTGAGGGGCAGCTCGGCCATGCGGATGAGGCGGCTGTCTTCCACCGCAGCCTGACGATTAACAACCGCCTTTTGATAATCGGGGTCTGTTACCATTTCCATGAAGGACCCGGCATTGGGATAGCGGGCGATGAACGCCAGGTCCCAGGCTTCGGCCTCGGGCCCGATCACCACAGTTTGGGGCTCACCGCGCCAAACGATGCTGCCACCAACCCGCTGGAAGATTTTGAGGCTCGTCTCCCCATAGGCGGCATAGGCCTCGGCGCCTGTCGCCTGACGGCCGTCGGGGTAGGTTGCGGCCGCCTTAAGCCGGATAAGATTCAGCATAAGGATGGGTTCATCGCGCGGCAGCGCCTTGAACGCATCAAATTGCTCACGTGTTGGATCGACGGCACCCGCCATGACAGCCTCCCTTGATTTGAGAGGCAATCCTGCCCTCAAACACCCCGGCCCGGCAAGCAGGCGCCAATCACGCTGGAGGCTGTCTCGAAGGCGATTGAGGATAGGGGCGCGGATCGAGCGGGTTAGAATTCGTAACGGCCGGAGGCGAGGGCCGTGGTGTCTTCCTCCTCATCCACTTCTTTGTGGTTGAGACCCAGATTGACCGAAAACCCGCGGGCCACATCAACGCGCGAGCCGAGCGCGAAGGCGTGCCGGTCTTCCCCATCATACGCGCCGATGCCACCTTCCGCCGAAAAGGAATAGGCGCCGAACTTATATTGGACGCCGAGAGAGCCGAACATGTGGTCGTTTTCATCGCCCGCGTCTTCAAGGTCGATGGACTCATAGCCCGCTTGAGCATCAAGTTGCCAGCTTGCATAGCTGTATTCGGCCACGACGGCCCCGCCGAGGGTCTCCGCCTCGGCAGCAAGCGCAGAGCCTTCCGACGTATCGCCTTTTCGGACCCGTGCTGACAGAAAATAATTCGCTTTTCCGATCGGCCTTTCAAAGGCAAGCCCCGCTTCGGCCCGGCCCTCCCCGTCGGCAGCCACCGATAATTCATAGGAATTGAAGCGCACAGAATAAAAGCCCCCAGCCTCTTCCAGGGCACCGAAAAAATTGTCATTGGCCAATTCGGCATTGCCAACGCCGCGGGCCCGGCGGGTCTTCTCGCGCACCGATTCAGTCACATTGCCGCCGGCCAGCACGCCCCACGCATCGGACAGCGAGAGCGCTACATTGTCGGTGTATTCTTCATCCGCAAGGCGGTTGTAATTGGCGACATAATTGATGCTTGCCCGCCAGCTATTGGGAAGCTGTGTTGCCAGCAACAGATCGGCATTGGCGCGGGTGTTATACTCATCGTCCTCCGACGTCCAATTATATTGGGCCGCCTGATCGACCAGCATATTGGCGCTCAAGGTCGCCGGGCCCACCTCTACCGCAAGCGGCTCCTCAAAGAACGACAAGGCGTCGTAGTTGATGGGCACCGCCTGACGATCGGCAAAGGCGTGTACGGAGAGCGTCGTAGAGCCGAGTAAAACGGCAAGAAAGGAGACTGAGCGCTTCATGATCGTTTCCTCAAACCGCTTTGACAAAGGCATTTTCAAACGCGTAATCGGCGAGATCCCGCCCAATGCGCAGGCCCTCATCGTTATCCGCATCCCAATGAATACCGCCATAGAGCCGGCTTGCACCGCCTTCTTCAGCCGCCGCCCACAAGCTCGTCCAAGACCGGCGAACCCCTGTCAGCTGGCGCGGCCAATTCACAAGGTCAGGCGAGGCGCTTGAAAAGGCGACCGCATCCCGGTCAATGACATTCGCGATCATCCGGGCAGACACGGCACTGAAGGTGGAATGACCGGATGTATAGGCCGGAAAGCCCGGCGTGGGGATAAGGCTCGTCCAACCAGGCTCGCGCAGCTGCGCAATATCCGGATTGTCAAAGTCATGGGCCCGCCGGCGGATTGCCGTCTCTGGGCGGACGATATCGTAGGTGTATTTGCTGTCCCAGGTCGTGATCGCCGCATCGGCCTGCGCCGCGCTCATGAGGGCAAACAACCGCGCCTGCTCGATCAGCGGCAGGCCCATGCCTTGGACCACATCCATGGCAATGATCTGCCAATGACCTGGCGGGGTCACGCCCCGCGGACCATCCTCCCAAAAAAACGCGATCTGGGTTTGATCGGCAGTGCGAATGGGGCTCTTTGTGCCGCCCAGCTCCCTGATCGAGGTGAATTGACGGGTAAATTCCGGGCTGCGCGGATCGGGGAAGGTGGCCGCCAGAAAGTCCCGGCGGTTCTTCATCACCCAGGGCTTTTGCGCGCCCCAGCCCGGCAAGAGGCCCCGGCCGAAGGTGGCAAAGCGCGGGCCATACTCGGCCCCGTAAAACGGGCCCGTTGGCGACCAGGCCAGGCTGTCGCCGCGTCGCGGATACCGTCCCAGGTAAAACTCGGATTGATTGGGCTCGGCCCCATCGTTGATGCGAGTACGGATGACACTATGGGCGGCTTGCTTGCCATAGGCAACCGCCTTGGATTTGGCCTCGCCATCTGGGAACACGCTGACGAAACGACGGCGGTCGAAGGCGAAAGAGGATTGCAAGGCCTCCCCCAGCGCCATCGAAAACGCGACGCCATAGGCAATTTCGGGGTCGGTTCCAGCGGGCGCCGGCGCCAGGCCGTAAGGGGTTTTATAGGCTCCGGCAACCCCATTGGCCGCCAGAAAACCCGCCGTGTGCGCCATGGCGAAGGCGCGGGTTGCGGGCGGGGGTGTGATCGCCTGGTTGCGGATCGCCTGGAGCATGATGTCGGTCCATGTAAAGACCGGCGACGTGTTCTCAGGTTTAATCACCGTGCTGATGTAGGACTGCTTGGAGGTGGGCGTTGAAGAACACCCCGCCACAAGGCCCGCCGTTCCGGCCATCGCAGCAACCGATGCGCCGGCAGCCGCACGCCGCATCAAGCCACGCCGCGTTAGATGTCCCGTGGTCATCATCATCCCCTTGCCTGCTCAGGGCGGCGTTTGCGATGCCGCCAAACCAAGGGATGACATGGCCCCACTATGGTTAACGAAGGCTTTCAAATCGGGGCCAGAACCTGCCACCCGGCGGCAATCACGCCCCAGCGGTGGCGCGCCTCACCTGCCGGCTAAGGCCCCATCGAGCGCTTGCAGAAAGCGCGAGCGATCCTGCTTGCTAAAGGGCGCCGGCCCGCCCACCTGCTCACCGCCCGCCCGGAGATCTGCCATAATCGCCCGGGCCGCGAGGGCGCCGCCGATCATATCCTCGGTGAAGGGTTTTCCGTTGGGGCCAAGAACGCTTGCACCCGCCTTGAGGCAGCGATCCGCCAGCGGAATATCGGCGGTGATGACGACGTCCCCGTCACCGGCCCGTTCGGCAATCCAATCGTCTGCGGCGTCGAAGGCCTCGGGCACCATTTGGCTTTTGAGCAAGGGATTGGCCGGCAACCGGATGCCCTGGCAGCTGACAAAGACGGTCTCCACCTTGTGACGCAAGGCGACCTTGATGATCTCGTCTTTCACCGGGCAGGCATCGGCGTCCACATAAAGGCAGGTCACTTCACGTGTCCTAGGACGCCTTGGCCCGTTCGATCGCCTCAACGAT
>JBCDJA010000189.1:0-5463 GCA_038748465.1 Pseudomonadota bacterium | reverse complement strand
CTTCGGAACGTCAGACTACAAAGCGCTCTCCCTGTTTCGCTATCTCGACGGCGTTGTTGCACGGCGCATCCGATATGAGGAGGCACGGATCAATTATCATATGCTGCTCGAGATCCCCAAGCGGCTGAGCGATCACGCCGCCTCGCTGCGGGCGAGCGTTGAAGCGGCCATGGAGGAGCTGAAATCCCTCGAAGACGAGGCGCAAAGCGCGGCCGGCATCCCGGCGCTGCGCGAGAGCCTCGCCAAACAAGAGGCGGCCATTGCGGCCGTCGATGCGCGGCTCGAGACCCAAAGGGAGACCCAACAAAAGCTCTCCCGCCGGATCCGGACCCTGTCGCTTGGCGATGATCCGCACAACCGGCAGGCCCTCGATTTGCTTGCTGCGGGGTATGGTGATGTGTCGGTCGCCACGTTGCGCCGGGCAGCTGCGCTGACCGAGGATCTCACCGATGATGAATTAATCGACGAGCTTGATGCGCTTGACCGGGAGATCGCAGAAGCTGAAGGCGAACTCCAAGATGTCCGTAAGCTGATTGCCCGTCAAGCCGATCGTGTGGAGGACCTTGAAGAAATTGCCCGGGAATTCAAAAATCGGGATTATGACCGGCCCGGATCGATCTTCGATGATGACGATATCGTCGAGGATTTGTTGAATGCGGCCCTGAAGGGGGCCATCGGTGGATTTTGGGACGTCCTCGGACGGGAACATCGTTACCGCACCAAGCGCACGCGGCCGCGGTTTGGGACCTCCAGATTTCCGACAAAACGCCAATCGACCTGGACCCCGCGCCCCAGCATCGATCTTGGGCGCGCGCAACGGCGGATGGGACATCCCCGGCCCAACCGCCGCACCGGCCCTGCTGGCAAAAAATCCCGCGGCGGGTTTCGAACCGGCGGTGGCTTTTGATGGACGGAACAACGCCCCTCGCCGCAATCGACGTGCCGGCGCGCCCGCCCTCACGCGCGGTTGCCATCGATGGTGGGACCCTCAATGTGTACGAATGGTCGGCACCAGAGACCGTGCCGACCCTTATCTTCTGCCATGCCACGGGGCTTAACGCCCTCACCTACCGCCATATGCTCGGCCGGCTTGAGGGTGAGGCGCGGATCCTCGCGCTCGATGCCCGCGGCCATGGACGCAGCACCGCGACGGCGGACCCAAAGACGCTCGTCGATTGGTATACGTACAGAGAAGATCTGCTGCGGGCGCTTGATGCCTTGGGGGTCGATAAAGCCGTCCTGGCCGGTCATTCGATGGGGGCGGTCGTGTCGTTGCTTGTTGCGGCCCATGCGCCGGACCGGGTTACCGGCCTTGTGTTGGCCGATCCGCCGCTCTTCGCCCAGGCGATTTGCTACATCAATGACCTGAGGAAGCGGTCCGGCTTTGGCAGCTACATCCCGCCCATTGCAAAACGCGCCGCGGTGCGGCGCCCCGTCTGGCGATCCCGCGCGGAGGTCTTTGCGGCATTTAGAGGCTATGCCGTGTTCAGCGGATGGCCCGATGAGGTGTTGGCTGACTATATCGCCGACGGGTTTGAGGCGCCCAACGGCCGTGGGACCGGCGGCCAGGAGACTGACGGCGGTGACGTGACGTTGGCGTGTCGCCCGGAATGGGAGGCTGCAACCTTCACCGCGTCGCTCAGCGATCACTGGCCTGCGATCAAAGCCGTCGCCTGCCCGGCATCGGTACTTTACGCAGAGCGCCAATCCACCGTCGCCCAACCGGTTCGGTCACGGCTCGCGCGTGTGACCACGACGATGGACTTTGAAACCATCAAAGGGTCAAGCCACTTTTTGCCAATGGAATTTCCGGACGCTGTGCTTGCAGCGATCCGAAGGCACCTTGCTGCGGGTATCCCGCCGGCTATTTCGCCTTCGACGGGCTAAGCTCCTGCGGGATGCGCTGGAAGCGCTGCAGGTTCCGCTTTGCGCTAAGGTTGGAGATGATGCCAGCAATAAACATCGCCAGGAACAATCCAATCCCGCCGAAGAACGTCATCGGTGCAACGCCCTCCGGTACAAAAGCCATCAATTCGCCCATTTCTTTCCCCTCGGTGATCACCCTCTAAACCGTATACGTCGCCTACGTCCTCGTTTGATCGGAAAAGCAGCAGCGCTTTACCGTCTTTAATCTGTTGTGCTCTGTCTGCAACAGGTGCCGGAATTCCCAACGCCAATTCGCATAGTTTTTAGACGTAATACCGCAGTCGGTGGACGTTTCATAGGCGATTTGCAAGGAGCGCCCGGCAATGGCGCGCGATGACCGCTTCCTCATTGGTTTTGACGACGTGCACGGTAACCGGGCCCCCGGACCTGGAAATCACCGCAGCGCCGGACTGGTTGGCCGCGGTATCGAGCGTCACCCCAAGCCAACCGAACTCGGCGCAAACCCGTTCGCGAATGAGAGATGAGTTTTCGCCAATGCCACCGGCAAAAGCGATCGCATCCACCCCGCCGAGCACGGCCGCCATGGCGCCCAATTCTCGTTTGATGCGAAAGACGAAATAATCGATGGCATCGGCCGCTTGCGGGTCCTTGCTCGTCTCCAGATCCCGCATGTCCGAGGTGAGGCCAGAGAGGCCTTTAAGGCCACTTTCCCGATACAGCAGGGTTTGAACCTCGTCCACGGAGAGGCCTTGCTGCCCCATGAGATAGAGCAGAACGCCTGGATCAATCTGCCCGCAGCGCGTTCCCATGGGAAGTCCATCGAGGGCTGAGAACCCCATGGTCGAGCCGATGCTCTGACCGGCTTTGATGGCGCACATGCTGGCGCCATTACCGAGATGGCAGGCGATCAATCGGCCGCTCGCCGCCGCCGGCGCTGCCGCGCGCAGGTGCGAGACGATGAATTCGTAAGACAAGCCATGGAAGCCATAGCGGCGAACACCCGCCTCATAAAATCGGCGCGGCAGGGCGAAGGTGTCGTTGACCCAGGGATGGGCGCGATGGAACGCGGTATCGAAACAACCGACTTGGACCGCTTCGGGAAATGCCGCAAGCGCCGCCTCGATGCCAGCAAGATTGTAGGGCTGATGCAACGGGGCCAACGGCTCAAGGGCCCTAAGGCCATCCAGCACATCGGGGGTAAGAGCGACGGGCTCTGCATAAGCTGTCCCCCCATGGACGATCCGGTGCCCGACGGCCCGCACCGTCCCCGCCCCCTCGAAGCGCTCGAGCCACGCCATCAAATGGCTCAAGGCCCCGGCATGCCCGCCGAGGGCATCGGGGCGATCCCATATAAAGGCGTCGATGAGCGCGCCCTCCCCGTCTTGCACCTTGAAGCCGGGCTTGACGCCGATGCCGTCGAACGCGCCGCGGAAGGCCGCCCGGCCCTCGGCGGGATCTGCTGGAAACGCCGCAAATTTGATGCTGGAGGAGCCGGCATTGAGCGTCAGGATCAACTCGGTCGGCGGGGCCATGGGGCAAACTCCATGAGGGGCAAAAAGGCATAGGTGGCGAGATATCGAGGACGTTGGAACACCTTCTGCAAGGCGACCGGCCCCGGCAGATGCCTTGGCGCCAACACAATTCATTCGCTTGATCATGCCATGGCGCGGGAGGCTGACGGGCTTTGTTGTGCCAGGCAAAAGCCGGTATGACGAGGCTGGGGGCTCGGTGGGAGCCGAGGGCCGTCTGATCAAGCGATTGGGTGGTTTTGGCGGAGAGAAGGGGGCGTCGGATGCTCAAGAATTTAAGCGTGGCCGTTGCGTTGGCTGCCCTGCTGCTGGGACCGAGCGGCGCCGAGGCGCGCAACGACCGGTTTCCCGTGAGCGAAGAGGAACGGCGCGTGCCGCGGGATGTTGATCCGTCCCGTACGGATAAGATCGATGAGATCACCGCGTCCACTGTCTACGCTGAGCTGATCCGGGCCGTCGATGGCGACACCATTGAGGTTTATGCCTATCCCTGGCCGCGCATGGTGATGCGCGCCTCCATCGACCTGATTGGCATTGCCGGTCCAAGCGTTGAGGACGCGGTGTGCGAAAAAGAAAAGAAGTTAGGCCAGCGCGCGGTCGCCTTCGTTGAGGGGCTGCGGGTGCAAAAGATGGAACTCTATGGGTTGCGGATGAACGAGGCGGGCGATCTGCAGGGCTTCGCGCTCGTGCGCTTGCTTGGCTCGTCGGAGGATATCTTCCTCAGCAATCTGCTTGAGGAAAACGGCTATGCGCGCTCGTGGCTGCGCACGGGCAAGCCCGATTGGTGTCGCTAACCCCGCGATGGGTTCCGTTAACCCCGGGTCAGCGCTTCGCCGATTTGGTCGATCACCGCTTCCCAATGGCGGATGTCTTTGGTGTTGCGATCGGCACGCGCCGCGTCGAGGTTTTGCCGGGCGTTGGTCATGGCCTCGGTCGGGCCAAGCCGGCGTAAATTGAACATCGCGGTTCTGAATGCCAGGTCATCGCAGCGGTTTTTGTTAAACCGCCACAGCCGCTCAAGCGTGCTTTCCTTTTGCAGCACACAGCGCTGGTCCGGCCCCAGACCATGCCAGAGCACCGCCTGAATATCGCCGAGCGCACCGCTTGCAAAATAGGTGTGGCCCATTGGATCCGCCGGCGCTGCAGACGCATCGATCGTGTCAAGGCCGGTCATGACAAGTGGCGGGGCCGCATCGCCTGCCCGCGGATAGGCGTTGATGCGCTGGGATAATTCAAGCGCCAGATCGTTTGCCGAGGTGTAAAGCGTGAACCGGCCCGCCCAGCCTGAGGCCCTGCCCATGAGATCGGCGAAGCGTTCCCGGTCCACATCAGGGGCGGCGAAGACAACTTGATCGAAGATGGGCGCAACGGCATCGCCGCGACTGCGGCGCTTTTCAACAATGCCGTCGAGCGCCTCGGTGAGGAATCGGTTCCCCATCGAATGGGCGATGACATTGATTTTCTCCGCCCCTGAGGTCTCGACAATGCGCTGGAGGAAATCTTCAAAATCGCGCAAGGCGCGGACATTATTGACCTCGTTTCCATCCTTCACATAGCTCAGCAGCGTGCCGCCCGAGGGCCAAGAATAAAGGATCGGCGCCCCATCGATGTCGAGATCGTAGGCGAGCTGCGCGGTGCGGCGCGCCGCGTCATCGAAGGTGTTTTTAAAGCCGTGGATATAGACGAGGGCTTCCTTGCGGTCGGAGCGGTTAATAGCGCCGCGTAAGCGCTCGTAAAACACCGGCGCGCCAAGCGGCGTGATGTCCCACAACATGATGTGGCGGTCAGGATCGGGACGGAATTCGAGTTTGAATAGATCGGGCCGATTGACCTCGCCGAAGGATCGATTATTCCTCGGCACACTGACGGAAACGATGCCGAGATCGAAATCGCCTCGCTTGCCCGAATAATAATTGTCGAGCCCGCCTTTGCCCGAGGGTTGCCGATTGGTCCCGTAATACACATCGACGATCTCATAGGCCTCGTTGACCACATCGCGGGTCTTGGTGGCCAAGCGCTCGTAAAGGCGCGGAGAGCTTGCTTTTTG
>JBCDJA010000188.1:0-5477 GCA_038748465.1 Pseudomonadota bacterium | reverse complement strand
GCAAAGGGCGGGGCCGGCTCACTTAGCCCCGCCACGACAGGCGAGCGCGCGCCGAAGTGCAATGCCCACGTCTTCCGCTCTTATTCTGCCGCTTGCAGGGCCTCGCCAGAGTGCGCGGGCTCCCACCGGAGAACGGGGCTGCGGGCTGCCGCGGTCTCGTCCAGGCGTCGTCGCGGGGCAAGGCTAGGCGCCGCCTTGAACCTTTCGCTGTCACCCTCTTTGGCGGCAAGGGCGAGCGAGCGGATGATGTGGATCATCTCATCAAGCTCGTGTTTTGATTCCGTCTCCGTCGGCTCGATCAGCATGGCCCCATGCACAACAAGTGGGAAATACATCGTCATCGGATGAAGCCCCTCATCGATCATGGCCTTAGCAAAATCGATTGTCGTGATGCCGGTGTCCTTCAAAAACCCGTCATCGAAGAGAACCTCATGCATGCAAGGCCCTGGGAAGGACTTGGTCAGAAGGTCTTCAAGCCGCGCGCCGACATAATTGGCGTTGAGCACCGCATCCTCAGCCACCTGGCGCAGCCCATCGCCGCCATGGCTGAGCATATAGGTCAGCGTGCGTACAAACATTCCCATCTGGCCATGGAACGCCGTTAATCGCCCGAAGGGTTTCGCGCCTATTGCCTCGGCCGCGGCCGGGTCTTCCACCAATCTAAAGGCATCGCCCTCTTTCACGACAAAGGGGAGCGGCGCGTAAGGGGCCAGCGCCTCCGACAACACAACAGGTCCCGAGCCGGGCCCGCCGCCGCCATGGGGCGTTGAGAAGGTCTTGTGCAGATTAATATGCATCGCGTCGACGCCGAGATCGCCGGGCCGCACGCGACCGACAATGGCGTTATAGTTCGCGCCGTCGCAATAAAAGAAGCCGCCGGCCTCATGCACGGCATCGGCGATCTTTTTGATGTCCCGCTCAAAAAGGCCGCAGGTATTGGGATTGGTGATCATGACGGCCGCGACATCCTCATCAAGCCGCTCCATAAAGGCGTCAAGATCGACCCGCCCGTCTTCGGTGGCGCCAATCGCGTCGACCTCGTACCCGCAGGCAACGGCCGTTGCGGGATTGGTGCCATGGGCCGATTCAGGCACCAGCACCCGCTTGCGGGCATCGCCCCGGGCCACGAGAGCTGCCCGGATGGTCATCAGCCCACAGAGCTCCCCTTGCGCGCCAGCTTTGGGGGACATGGCAACGGCCGGCATGCCAGTGAGCGTCGTCAGCCAATGGGCCACCGTATCGATGAGCTCAAGCGCGCCCTGCGCCGTTGCTTCCGGCTGCAGGGGGTGGAGATCGGCAAAGCCCGCAAGCCGCGCCATGCGTTCGTTAAGGCGCGGATTGTGCTTCATGGTGCACGAGCCAAGCGGATAAAGGCCCAAATCGATTGCGTAGTTCTTGCGCGATAAACGCACGAAATGGCGCATCGCCTCAGGCTCACTTAAGCCTGGAAGGCCGATCGGCTCCTCACGCTCCAGCCCGCCGAGGCAGCTGCCAAAGCCCTCCTCCGGCTCCGGAAGATCGACGCCGGTTTTCTCAAGATCGCCAATCTCGAAGATCAACCGCTCTTCCCGGTCGAGCCCGCGATGGCCGGAAAAGGTTTCTAGGGCCTCGGCCCCAACATGCTCGGTGCCGGCTTCTTGGCGGCTTTGACGTCCCTGACGGTTCATTTCAGCACCTCCTTCAACGCGCCGACCAACGCGTCCCGGTCGGTATCGCTTGTAAGCTCTGTCGCAGCGATGACGACGTCCCTTGAAAGCTCCGTCGCATCCGGCAGCAGCCGCGCGACGGGAAGTCCGGCGATCACCTTGCGCGCGGCGAGCGCCGCAATAACAGGCTCGGCAGGCCTGTCGAGGCGGATCGTGAACTCATTGAAATAAGCCGGCGTTAGCACCTCCACCCCATCGAGGGCCGTGAGCGCGGTCGCGGTCTTTACAGCACTCTGATGATTGAGCGTCGCAAGCTTGCGCAAGCCGGCCTCTCCGAGCAGCGCCAAATGAATGGTGAAGGCAAGGGCGCAGAGCCCCGAATTAGTGCAGATGTTGCTCGTGGCCTTATCGCGGCGGATATGTTGCTCCCGGGTCGACAGGGTGAGCACAAACCCCTCCCGGCCGTCGGCATCCACGGTGCGGCCGCACAGGCGCCCCGGGATCTGGCGCAAAAATTTCTTCCGTGTCGCGAAGAGCCCCAAATAAGGCCCGCCGAAGTTCAACCCGTTGCCGATGGATTGTCCCTCACACACCACGATATCGGCCCCCATGGCGCCCGGACTCATCACCGCGCCGAGGGACACAACCTCGGTCACGACAACGATCAGGAGGGCCCCCTTGGCATGGGCTGTCTCGGCAAGGCTGCGCCAATCGGTCAGTCGCCCAAAGAAATCGGGGGTCTGAACCACAACACAGGCTGTCTCGTCCGTAATCAGATCGGATAAGTCTTGCAGCCCGCTTTCCCGAGGATCGGGGCCGGTTTCCGACAGGCTGTGATCGACAATGGACAGGCCCGTCTTGATAACGGCTGCATAGTGGGGATGCAGGTTGCCGGCGAGAACAATCCCTGAGCGTTTGGTGATCCGCAGCGCCATTTGCACCGCCTCGCTCGCTGCCGTCGACCCGTCGTAAAGCGACGCGTTCGCAACCTCCATCCCCGTCAGCATGGCCACCTGGGTCTGAAACTCGAACAAGTAATGCAGGGTGCCTTGGGATATCTCGGGCTGGTAAGGCGTGTAGGAGGTGAGGAACTCGGAGCGCTGGATCAGATGGTCCACCGTGGCCGGCACATGGTGACGATAGGCCCCCGCGCCGAGGAAAAACGCCCCCTCGCCGCCCGATTGATTGCGCCCGGCCAGTCTGAGCAATTCGCGCTCAACCTCGATCTCACTTTTGTGGTCCGGCAGGTCGCCCCTGACATCCCAATCGGCCGAGGCGGGGACATCCGTGTAAAGCCCATCGACATCCGCCACGCCGATGGCCTGCAACATGGCACGGCGATCATCATCCGTTAGGGGAAGGTAACGCATAACCAAAATCCTCCTCCGAAAAATCCAGTTTTTAGTTCAAGCCGTCGACGAACGTCTTGTAGGCTGCCTCGTCCATCAAGGCGGACGTTTGGGACGAGTCGGTCACTTTCAGTTTGACAAACCATCCGTCCCCGTCCGGTGCCTCGTTGACGGCCCCCGGATTGTCATTGAGCGGCTCATTGACCTCTACAACCTCGCCGGCCAGGGGCGCGTAAACTTCGCTGGCGGCCTTCACCGATTCCACGACCGCAATTTCCTTGAATTGATCGACAGAGCGTCCGATTTCAGGCAATTCCACATACACCACATCGCCCAATTGCTCGGCTGCGTAGGGGGTGATGCCCACCACCGCCAGATCCCCCTCGATGCGCACCCACTCATGGTCCTTCGTGTACAACGTTGTTGTCATAGTCATTCACCGCGTTGTGGCTTGAAATAGGCATGCGGGACGAAGGGCAGCGGCACCACGGTCGCCGGGTGCAAGCGCCCTCGTATCTCAATGGCAAGAGACGTGCCAGCCGCCGCAAATCGGCTGTCCACATAACCAACCGAGACCGGCGCACCGGCCGTGGGACCGAAGACGCCGCTGGTGATATGCCCAACGCTGTCTCCGTCTGGCGATTTGATAGGCGATGGCGGCCTTGCGGGGGCCCGGCCTTCGGGGGCAAGGCCAACACGGCATTTTTGGGGGCCGTTCTGAAGCTCCTCACAAATCCGCTCAGCGCCCGGAAAATCTTGCGCCTCGCGCCGATCCTTGCCGACGACAAAGCCAATACCGGCTTCAGCCGGGCTTGTCGCCTCGTCAATGTCCTGGCCGTAAAGGCACAGTCCCGCCTCTAGGCGCAGGGAATCGCGGGCCCCGAGGCCAATCGGCTCAACCTCGTCATGGGCCAGCAGCGCCCGGGCCAGCGGTTCGGCAAAGGGGTTGGCGACGGAGATTTCAAACCCATCCTCGCCGGTATATCCGGTGCGGCTTATGAGACACTCAATCCCATCGACCCGCCCGGCCGTGATCGACATGAACGGTTTGTCGGCAACAAACGGGGCGTGGCGGGCCAGCACCTCGGCCGCCTTCGGGCCTTGCAAGGCAAGCAGCGCGCGGTCCGCCGCCGGAATAAGCTCAACCGTGCGGTCAAGGACGGAGGCGATTTCCTCATAATCACGCTCTTTACGCGAGGCATTAACCACGAGAAACAACAAACCGTCATTTGCCTCACCAGCGGGGCGCATGACCATGAGATCATCGATTATTCCGCCCTCGTCGTTCAAAAGAACGGTGTAGCGAGCGCGGCCCGGCTTAAGATCTTTGATGTTGCCGGGCACCAATCGTTCAATCGCCGCGGCAACCGCCTCATGGCCTCCTTTGCGGGCCCGCAAGAAGGCCTGGCCCATATGGGACACATCAAACAGGCCGGCCGAGGCACGCACCTGCAAATGCTCTTTCAAAATGCCGTGCTCGTAATGCAGCGGCATGTCATAGCCAGCAAACGGGGTAACCTTCGCTCCTAGTTCCGTATGCAGACCGTAAAGTGCCGTGACGCGGTTGATATCGTCCGCTTGTTCCGGCGCAGCGTCGGCATCGGATGGCCCGTCGCCCGGCTCGTCCGCTGGCAGCGAGGCCTCGGGTAACTCGTTCGGTTGCGGGTCGACTGGCGCGTCGAGGGGAGCATCGATGGGTGTGTCCGACATAGACGGCATGGGCGACTGGAGCTCCCTCAGGTAGATTGATGGGGCAATCCACGATTCAAAGCGATAGACAGGGCGACGCGTGGGGCCCTGGCTGGGCCTTCAGCGACGCGTCCCCTGCTGTCGTCGAACCTGAGAGATTTGCGGCCGGTGCGCATTGCGCCCCACGCCCTTACCCCTTCGGTGGAGCCCAAGGGGCTCGCTTTCCAGTCAGTTCATCGCCTCGCGGTCCGTGTGCCTGAGAGTTTCCGGGGATGTTGCTCCTTCGGCGTCGGCATCGGCACGAATTCGGAGCGCCTTAGGCCGATCTCTCCCGCGAGGGTCGGATGTATGGGTGGTGGGCGTGTCTCACGACAGGCCTCGATCCAGGATAGGGGGCGGCCTCTCGGAGTCAACCACCTTGCGGTGCACAATGGCCGCATGGCCCGCTACATGCGCTCTGGAACATTCATCCCGAGAAGGCCGAGGGTGGTTTCAAGCTGGCGAAGGGTGAGCGCTGCAAGCGCCAACCGGGCGTGCCGGACGTCCTCCTCCGTTTCCTTTAAAATGGGGTGCTCTGTGTAAAACCGGCTGAAAGCTTGGGCCAGACCGTAGGCGAAATCGCACAAAATATGCGGCGCGCGCTTATCGTAGGCGCTCGCAATTGCCTCCGGGAACGAGGCAAGCTCAAGGGCCAGGGCGATCTCCGCCTCGTGGTGCACATCCAGCGCCTCAAGCGAGGGCTCGAGCCCCGCCTCTGCCGCCTTCCGCAGGATCGATTTTATGCGCACTGCAG
>JBCDJA010000187.1:0-5493 GCA_038748465.1 Pseudomonadota bacterium | reverse complement strand
TCACAAGATTGCCGTCCCGGTCGACAAAATATTTATGAAAATTCCAGCGCGGAGCGTTCTTGTCGCCGAGGGTCTCGCGGGCCCAGGCATAGAACGGGTGGGTCGCCGCGCCTTTTACGGCAACCTTCTCCGTCATCGGAAAATCAACCCCGAAATTCACTTCGCAGAACTCGGCAATTTCTTTTTCGGTCCCCGGCTCCTGACTGCCAAAATCATTTGACGGCACACCGATGACAACAAGGCCTTGGTCTTTATAGTCAGACCAAGTTTGCTGAAGGTCTTTGTACTGCTTTGTAAAGCCACACCGGGAGGCGGTGTTGACGATGATCAGTGGCGAGCCCTTAAAAGAGGCGAGGTTTAAATCGCTCCCATCGATGGCCTCGAAAGTGAAATCGTAGGCGGTTTTGCTCGGCATTTGAGCGGTCTCTGCCATGGCTTTGTCTCCCCCAGTGAGTGTCACGGCGAGCGCAAGCGCCGCCAAGATGATGGTTTTGTCCATGACCGCTCCTGCGTCTTCTTGCTTCAATCGGTTCGTAGCACCCGTTGGATATGGCGCACGCCAAACCAAATGGCCAGTCCAACCAGGGGAACGGCCATGCCGGCGATCACATCGGCTGAAAATGGCAGCCATCCGGCGGTCTCAAGCCCTTTGGCGGCATAAGCCACCAGCCCGATAAGATAATAACTGATGGCCACTACAGACAGGCCTTCAACGGTTTGCTGGAGCGCGAGTTGCTGTTCTGCGCGCCGGTTCATGGATTCGAGCAGGTCTTTGTTTTGCCCCTCAAGGGCAATGTCGACCTTGGTGCGCAGGAGGCTTGAGGTACGGCCGACCCGCTCGGCAAGGCTTTGATGGCGGCGCGCAACCGCATCGAAGGTCGCGGTGGCCGGCGTGAGCCGCTTGCGCAGGAAATTGCCAAGCGTCTCAAGGCCGTCGACGGGGCTTTCCTCAAGGTTTGTGAGGCGGCGCTGCACCAGATCGGCATAGGCCCGACTGGCGGCGAAGCGATAGGACGTGGCGGAGGCGACGCTCTCCAGCTCGGCCGAGATTTCCGTCAGTGCCGAAAGGATGGTCTTGTCGTCCTCAAAGCCCGCGGTCGCATGCAAGCGTTCAGTCAAATCGGTCACGCGGGCCTCGGCCCTCGACACCCGCGGTGTCACCTGATGGGCAACGGGCAGCGACAAGAGCGTCATCATTCGGTAGGTGTCGATCTCCAACACGTGTTGCACAAAGCGCCCCAGTTGCAGATCGGCCATGCCCTGGTTTTGCAGAATAATCCGCGTAAACCCGTCATGGTGAAGCCGAAGGTCGGTCCACAGCCGCGCCTGCCCACCCCCGATAAGCGAGCCGAGATAGCGCTGAGACCCAAAAATGGACCCCAATGTCTCGGCGCTGGGGGCCTCTGCGCTCTCGCTCAGGATCGACAGATGGGCCGCCGCCAACAGCTCGCCATTGACATCTTTGAGCCAGGTTTTCGGCACCGCGTCGATTGCCGTTGTCTTGAACAGGGGTTCCGGGGGCAGCGGGCGTAAAAAGGTGTAGGTCGCGAATTCCGTATGGCGCTCGAACTTCAGATAAAATGTCCCAAGATCGCCGAAATAGTGCTTTGCGCCACTGACTGGCGGGGCCGCGCCCTGGGCCTCGCACAAGGCTGTGACATGGGCCACGTCCTCCTCCGCCGTCCCCTCGCCCGACAAGACCGCAAGATGGGTGACTGCGAGGGGGGCCGAGAGGGGGATGGGCGGGCGCGCATGGGCCTCGTTGCTTAGGGCATTGCGATCCCGGTGCGGCTTGAGAAGGCTTGGCACAAGCGTCGCTTGCAACGCTTGGTCAATCTGATCGGTCGGATCTTTCGGGGCTGTGACGCCCATCGGCAGGCTCCTGAGTGCTGGCGGCTCGCAGAAAGGGGTAACCCGATAAGCGGGACGATCCGAGGATATAGGCGGTTTAAGGACAGGGACGATCCGATCCGTCGTGCGAGTCGGACCGGCTGAGTGTTTTGTACCCTATGACGCCAAGAAGCACACGCAATCGCCCGCACGTGGCGAGTAGCATGACGGTGAGCCGCGATGCAAAAACGCCGGGACACTGCCCCGGCACACCGCGTCTAGTGCCCCTACGTCAGCGGGCGGGGAGTGGATCGGCCGGCCGGTCATGTCGATGGCCAAAAGCAATGCCCCGAGCCCCTGGGCTCCAGAATGTCGCGCCGGCTCGCACCGGGCCGTATGTTATGGACCACGCCTGCGCATTCGTCGCCTGCTCTCCCCGGACCAAACGAATGCAAGCAAGAAGCCTACGGGCTTTCCTCATGCCGCCATCATGACAGAAAAAATCGTCTTTTTACGTCTTAGTGTCGGCGTCCTGATCGGCCTTTTGGGTGGTGCGCTCTTTGCTGCTCTTGGCTTGCCCTTGCCTTGGCTGCTTGGCGCCATGGCCGCCACGAGCCTTGCCGCGCTCGGCGGGGTGGATTTCGCGGTCCCAAACCGCTTGCGCCAGGTCACGCTGGCCGTTGCGGGCAGCCTCATCGGCACAAGCTTCAATCCTGAGGTCCTTGCACGGATGGGCGATTGGCCGGTAACGGCGGTGTTGCTGGTAGGGTTTGTCGTTTTATCTGTCGTCCTCTCAACCGTGTATTTTCGTTTGGCGGCTCGGTTTGATCCGCCAACGGCGTTTATGTCCTCGGTGCCGGGCGGATTGTCGATCATGGTCGCCTTAAGCGACCTTGTTGGCGGCGACGGGCGGCAGGTCGCCCTGGTGCAAAGCATCCGCGTGCTGGTTGTGGTGTTTCTCATTCCGCTCTTCGTGGCGGTTTTCGCATCCCCCATCTTGGGTGCGGGACAGTCCGAAGGCAGGCTTGCGCTTGAGATCGATGCGGCCATGCCTGCAATGGCCGCGCCTACAATGGCCAATGCGTGGTTTGTGGACGGCTTTGAAATCGCGCTCATGGCGGGCTTGGGGTTTATCCTCGCGCGGATCATTCGCCTACCAGCGGCTTATTTGACGGGGCCGATCCTTGCAAGTGCCGTTGCCCATGGGGTGGGGTGGTCGAATGCGGGCGTCCCGGGGCCGATTTTATTTGTGAGTTTTGTCATTATCGGGACCTCGATTGGCGCGCGATTTCGAGGCGCTCGGATCGCTGATTTGCGCGACACTGGGCGGGCCGCGCTCGGACAGCTTGCTTTGCTCCTCGCGCTGTCGGTGCTTGCGGCAGCGGCGATCTCCCGTGGCTTCGATCTGCCGTTTCTTGCTGTGCTGCTGGCCTTTGCGCCGGGCGGTGTGTTTGAGATGTGCCTGATTGCCATCGCTTTTAACATCGATCCCGCCTTCGTTGCCTTCCATCATCTGCTCCGGCTTGGCTTAGTGATGGTGGTGGTGCCGCTGTTGGTGCCCCGCAGCCCCCTCGCGCCGCCCCGGTAAGCGTCAGGGTGCCGACGAAACGAGCAGGGCCGGGCAGGCATGTGGGCGAGGGCGATGCACTGCTCTGCACACGGGTGTTGCGTGTTTGGGCTAGCTTGCCCAAAAGGCAGGCAGGGCCGGCAGTGAGCCGTCGATTTTCTGCGCGGGGCCGGCCGCGTAGCACCGCTTGTCCATCTGGCATGGGCCTTGTAACGCCCTCGCGGGCTGCCCCACGGTGGGCGGCTTTTTTGGCAACGCAGCCGCGACCGCTTCGTCCCTTCCAGGGGGGCTTAGCGTGCGGCTGTTTTTGTTTGACGGGGCGCTGACTGAGCGTGCCCCAGAAGGAGGGCCAATGACCCCGCAGACAATCGCTCTGGTTCAGACGAGTTTCGCCAAGGTTGCCCCCATCGCCGATCTGGCTGCAGACATTTTTTACGACAAATTATTTGCCATCGCGCCGGAGGTGCGTCCTCTGTTCCCGGAGGACATGGTAGAGCAAAAGAAAAAACTGATGCAGATGCTTGCCCTCGCGGTCCAAAACCTCGACCGGTTTGAGGAGATTAAATCGGCGGTGGCCGATCTTGGGGCTCGCCATGTGGGCTATGGGGTGGAAGACGCCCACTACGATGCCGTGGGAGAGGCGTTGCTGGGCACGTTGGAGGCCGGTCTCGGGCCGTCCTGGTCACCGGAGCTTTATGCAGCCTGGGCCGAGATCTATACCATTCTTGCAACGGTCATGAAGCACGCGGCCGCCGAGGAGCGCCTTGCCTGCTAGCGTCTGGCCTCCTCGCGTCTTGGCCTCTTAGCGTCCGGCCGGGCACGAATGGCTGAACACGCAGTCCGACCACGCAGCCCGCACGATAAATCCTCGTTGCCCTTGCCAAGCGGGGCCGCGCGCTTAAGTGTGCGTCGGCACCCAAGCCTCTCTTAAAGCGCCGGCCCGCCGCGCCCAATCCGAGGCGACACTCCAAGGCGATAACTGCCAGGCGAAACAAAGCAGCTGCGAAGAGGACCTTTCCATGGCCAAGCGAGCGGCACGGGGCGGCAATGGCAAAGCCCGCAACCACAGAACCGTCAACCTGGCGCTGCAAGGCGGCGGGGCGCATGGGGCCTTTACCTGGGGCGTTCTCGACCGGTTTTTGGAAGATCCGACCATCCTTATCGAAGGCGTGAGCGGCACCAGTGCCGGCGCGATGAACGCCGTGGTGATGGCCGATGGCCTCGTGGAAGGGGGCCCAGATGGTGCCCGCGAAGCGCTTTACAAATTTTGGCGGGAGGTGAGCCGTGCCTCGCGCGGGGCCCCCTGGCAGCGCACGCCCCTCGATATGTTGGTGGGCAATTGGAGCCTTGATTACTCACCCGGCTATTTGATGATGGATTTGTTGGGGCGGGTCATCTCGCCCTATTCCCTCAACCCCCTCAACATCAATCCCTTGCTGACCCTGATCGACGATCTGGTGGACTTTGATCGGGTGCGCCAGTGTACGGACAAAAAGCTTTATATTTCCGCGACCAATGTGGAGACAGGCCGGATCCGCATTTTTGAGCGGGAGGAGTTGACGGCCAAGACAGTCATGGCCTCGGCATGCCTACCGTTTCTCTATCAAGCTGTGGAAATTGATGGTGAGGCCTATTGGGACGGGGGTTATATGGGCAACCCGGCGCTTTTCCCGTTTTTCGACGGATGCCAGAGCCGGGATATCGTTATTGTACAGATTAATCCGATCTGCCGGCCGGGCGTGCCCCACACGGCCCGGGAGATCCATAACCGCGTCAACGAGATCACTTTCAACGGCAGCCTCTTGCGCGAGCTACGGGCCATCAATTTCGTTGCCCGGCTGATCGATCAGGGCGTGCTGGATGAAAGCCAATACAAGCACGTCCTCATCCATGTGGTCGAAGCCGACGAGGCACTGCGCCCCCTGACCGCCTCCAGCAAGCTCAACGCCGAGTGGGAGTTTGTCATGCACCTCTTCGATCTTGGGCGCGAGGCCGCCGATGCTTGGATCGAGCAAAACATCGATCAGATCGGCGTGCGCTCCACGGTCGATCTTGCGGCCGTCTTCCAGGGCCGGCGGGTGGACGATGAGACCGAC
>JBCDJA010000186.1:0-5553 GCA_038748465.1 Pseudomonadota bacterium | reverse complement strand
TTTTGCCTTACATGCTATTTGGGTATGCGACAGATATCGAATGCTCCTCAAGGGCGAGTACGTCGACATGGATATTCTTCCGGGTCATGATAAACTTTCTAATAGAGCGTTGATCGCTATTCTTATTGGCTTCCTCTACCTCATGATCCGGTAATGAATGTCTACCCATCAGGCCCTTCAACGGCACTTGCGGGCTTAATCGATCTGGCCGTCTCGAGCCCGACACTCAGAACTTCCTTGAAAAACGTCAGTAAGCCACTTATTGCGCGTGCCGTCGATGAAACGCTTGAGTATCTCGATCGATGATTAGATTGTATAAAAAACATAGGTCGTTAGCCTACGGACTCACTGGATACTATTTTGCATTATGCCACTTCACCGCGAGCCTCATCCATCCAAACCAAGACGCTGCCAATTTCCCGGCCTATATGATACCGCATGACTTTTACTTTATCTTTGCATTGTGTTTTGTCGGAGCTTCGGTACATTCGTTCGACCGCTCAATTGAATTGGGCAATAGCAAATATTCACCAAAAACGACAGCAACACTTTCTAAGGCTGTTGACATATTGTTGTTATTCTTACTCGTCGCCTTGCCAACAATCGTGATCGGCGCGGCGTTTCAACCCTGGCCCGTCACCTGGCAAAACATCAAAGCGCTGGTCTTCTAAAGGCCTAAGGGTGTCCGCCGCAATTCGGGGCGCGGGCCCCGCGCCAGACCAGCAAAACCACGCAGCGTCGCGCCACAGACAAAGGTCACAGCTCTCACGGGCCACAGCGCTGCCGCGATCTCCCTACCCGGTCAAATAAGCTTCTCTTGTCAACAGGTTAGAGGCCTTGCCACGCCCCCCCTGCCCGCCGCGGCTGACCCTGCTATAAGACCCCTTGCGCAACCGCGCACCGTGTCGCTCGCGCGGACAGTGTGTAACGGCGCCGGCTTGCCAGAGCGCCGTCTTTGCCGGGCCAAAGACCTACCGAACGAGGAGGAAGACCCATCTCCCAGCGCATCTACGAAACTATGACAAAAGCGGAAGTTGTCGCTGCCCAGCGCGCTTGGGCAAAATACGTCACCGAGCGCGATGTCGACCACCTCCTCGACCTTTACGATTTTGGCGCACCGGATGAGCCGTTGCTGTTCAAACCAACCCTGGCGGATGTGATCAGGCTCGACCGTGCCGGCGCGCGCTCTTACTTTGTCGGCGGTGATCCGAATTATCCCAACGACCACGGGTTTCTCAATCGAGGCTGGACCCGTGTCGAATTCCAGAGTGCGGCCGGCCCGATCCTAAAGGCCGGCGGGCTCGGCTATAAGGATATGGGGCACTACACCTTCATCGACGGGGACGGCAATGCAACCCGTGCTGACTATACCTTTGCCTACCATAAGCTCGACGGGCAGGTCTTGATTTCGCTGCACCATTCCTCCCTCACCTGGCTGCCGCCAGTGGAGGACTAAGTGGAGGGCTGAGCGGATGGGCAGCGCCGGTCACAGCCGCAGCTTTTCCTCCCGCCACCTCGAGGGGGATTGTCCGGCCCAGGATTGAAACGCGCGGGAGAAGGCGGCTGCGTCCGAATAACCAAGCCGGTGGGCGATTTCTGCGATCCGCAGATCGGGGTTGCCCATCAGATTCACCGCCCGCTCAAGCCGCACATCGGCCAGCAACTTGCCGAAATTGGCCCCCTCGTCTTTGAGTTTTCTGGCTAAGCTTCGCTGGCTAAGCCCCAGCATGGCCGCAACCTCCGGGCGGGCCAGAGGCGTGGAGGCCGACGAGAGCAATTGTTTGACTTGTTCGGCAAGGCTTGTCTTGGCTCCCACCGCCTCGCAGGCTCGCCGCGCCGCCTGTTGGTATCCTTCAAAGGCCAGGGCATCGGCATTGGGCGGAGGGGCATTCAGCACCGCTAACGGATATTCCGCCCACGCCTCTCCGACCTCATTGGTCACCGGACAGCCGAACTCGGAGGCCAGGCGGGGGCGGTCTTCCACCGCCGAGACCGGCAAGCGAATATGGGCGGGCCGTCCGACTACGCTCATTACATCGCCGATCACCTTGACGATCGAGACAAGATCGATGGTGAGGCAATAGCGAACCAGCGCCTCCACGGTGCGTGCCCGCCCACCCAATAAGGGCCGGTCCATCGTAAGCGAAATGCGAAAGGTATCGGCGCGCTCATGGACGGTGACGCGCGCATGGCCCCAAGCCAATTGCGGCAGCGACAAACACGCCTCGACGGCTGCCCGCAAAGTGGGCGCATGGAGCATGGTTAAGCCCATGAGGCCAAAGGCATTGACGCTGATGTAATCGGCAAACCGGATCGGCAGGGTGTAATAAGCTCGATGCGGGCTGAGCTCCTCCAACATCAGGAGGAGCCCGTGCAGCTCCTGCTCCAAGGTGATGGGGAAATTGGGGTTGGTCGCCGCCTCGCTCGGCAAATCGGCGCGCTGCAAAAACGCCTCGATGTCTTTCTCTTTGAAGCCAAAAACCGTGAGCTGCATGAGCAGCCCAAACACCGTGCGATTGGGTGAGCCAAGATTGCCAGCAAAGAGGGGCCGCAGAGGCGCATCGAAGGGATCGGCCATCACATCGCCCAGCCTCGCAAGGCCCATCCACGCAAAGCCTGTCCACGCAAAGCCCACATCAGCGTGATCACCCGCAAGGCCGCTCCCCCCACTTTGGGGAGAATGACCCGCAGGTGTGGGGCACTTGCATGACGATCTCTTTCACTTGAACGATATTTTCTATCAGCGCCCATTCTGTGGCCGAAAATGACAACCAATTGGCCCAAATTATCATAGAAAGAACGGGGCAACAATCAGACCTTCTGGGACACGTAAGGGGGCTCGCCTTGGGGGCGCTGCACTCGCTTCACGGATCAATTTGCGAGGAGAGGAACACGATGTCCGCCCTACACGAACTCGATGTCCTGATCGTTGGTGCCGGATTGTCCGGGATTGGTTGCGCTTACCACCTCCAGGATAAGTGCCCCGGCAAATCCTACACCATCCTTGAATCGAAGGAGAGCTTTGGCGGCACCTGGCACACCCACCGCTATCCCGGCGCACGCTCGGACAGTGATCTGTTTACGTATGGATTTAACTTCCGCCCGTGGAAGGGCCATCCAATCGCAGAGCGCTCGCTTATCCTCGATTACCTGAAAGACACGGTGGATGAGTGCGGGATCCGCGACAACATCCGTTTTAACCATTGCGTTAGGTCCGCGTCCTGGGACGATGCCACCCAGCGCTGGACCTTGACCGTCCATCGCACCGACACGGACGAGGTGGAGACGTTCGTTGCCCGGTATCTTTGGATGTGTCAGGGCTATTATCGCCACAACCAAAGTTACACGCCCGACTGGGACGGGATGGAAACCTACAAGGGCGATGTGGTCCACCCTCAGTTCTGGCCGGAAGACTACGATTATTCCGGCAAGAAAGTCGTGGTCATCGGCTCCGGCGCTACGGCGGCAACGGTTGTACCAGCCATGGCGAAAACGGCAGCCCATGTGACGATGCTCCAGCGCTCGCCGACCTATTTCTTCTCCGAGGATAACCGAAACGAGCTTGCAGAGCGGCTTCGCGCGCTCGATGTGCCGGAGGAATGGACCCATGAAATCGTCCGGCGCGACATGCTGGCCTTCCAGAAAGAGGTCGCGACCCGGGCCTTTGAAGAGCCTCAGGCGTTGCGCGACGAATTGATGGAAGGCGTACGGGCCGAGCTTGGGCCTGATTGCTCCGTGGACGTTGATACGCACTTTAACCCGCGATATATGCCGTGGCGCCAGCGCCTTGCCTTCGTGCCGGATGGAGACTTGTTTGCTGCCATCCGCGAGGAGCGGGCATCGGTCGTGACTGACGAAATCGACCGCTTTGTCGAAAACGGCATCCTGTTGAAATCGGGCGAGGTCCTCGAAGCGGACCTCATTGTGACCGCAACGGGCTTTAATCTGTGCATCCTCGGCGACATCGATTTTGAGATCAACGGGCAGCCGCTCGATTTTTCTCAGACGACGACCTATATGGGCATGATGTATTCCGGCGTTCCCAATTTAGCGTGGGTCTTCGGCTATTTGCGAACGTCCTGGACCATGCGTCTCGATTTGATCGGCGATTTCTTCACGAAGCTGATCAACCATATGGACGAAACGGGAGCGGGCGTGTGCACTCCCACTCTGCGTCCCGAAGACCAAGGCATGAAGGAAACACCGTTCCTCGATCCGGAAGGGTTCAACCCGGGTTACATCATGCGCGGCCTGCACCTTTTGCCCAAGCAGGGCGACAAGGCGCCGTGGTTCTTTAAGCAGGATTATTATTGGGAAGCGGAAGCCATTCCCGCGATGGACCTCGAAGACGGCACCTTGGCTTACGCTCCAAAGGTCGAGAACCAAAACGAGGCCGATGGGCACCGCGACCAGGCAAGCGCCTTCGTGCCGACAAGTGCCGCTGCCATGCGGTCTTAATCGGAAAACACACGGTATCTTTACGGACGAATACGAGGCGAGCGTACTGCTCGCCTCGTTTTGTTTAGGCCGACGCGCAGCCGATACACGTCAAGACCGTCGGATCAACCGCTAAGCGCCCGGGGGCGATGGCCTCGCCGCAGGTCTGGCAAAAGCCATACTCCCCCTCATCAAGTCGTTTCAGGGCGTATTGGGTCCGCTGGATGTCGCGTTGCCGACGCCGTTCTTCCGCCTGCGCCATAGCCTGCATCTGTAACGCGTCCATGCGCGAAAGCCGGCCGACCGAAGCCTGGTCAAGCTCAACCGGCTTTCGCGCTTCACGGCTCTGATGCGCGGCCGCCTCTAAGGCCGTGAGCCGGTCTTGCAGCAGGCGTCTGATGGCAGTTTCTTCGTTGCCCTCCTCGCCTCCTCCGGGCGCCTCCCCGGGGGCGCTGCGATCCTCGCCTGTCACTCGAGGCGAAGTCCCTCAAGCGATCCCTCGTTGCGCCAGTCCGACAGGACTTGACGGAACACCATGGGCCCCTCGGCAAAGAACTCCTCAAATAGCCCCGCGCCTTGGCCGGGCTTGCCCTCGTTGTTGTAATAGCCGGGCGTACACGTCTTAACCATTTCCGTCACCGGGTTCGGGGCGCGCACCCGGTCCACCCAGGCATTCTCCGCCTCAGGGGTTACCTCCACGGTCGTTGCCCCGCGGTTGCGCGCTTCGGTGATGACATAGGCGATGTGTTCCATCTGGTCTTCAAACATGGTGATTGCGTTCGGGTTGATCGCCGTCTGCGTATGACCGATCTGGAACCAATTGGGGAATTTAGACGTGTACATCCCATGGAATGTCTTCGTCGCGTCAGCCCAATGCTCGGTAAGCGCGATGCCCCCCCGGCCATACAATTCAAGCTCGGACCGGCGGGAATAGGCGGTGCCAACCTCAAAGCCGGTCGCGAAAATTAGGCAATCGAGCTCGTATTTCTCACCGTCGACAACCACCCCGTTTTCGGTGACCTGCTCAAGGCCCTTGCCAGCGGACGTATCTACCAGGGTGACATTCGGCCGATTGAAGGCCGGCAAAAACTCATCATTGAAGGTCGGGCGCTTGCA
>JBCDJA010000185.1:0-5592 GCA_038748465.1 Pseudomonadota bacterium | reverse complement strand
TTCAAAAGCTTGCGACCTGATCGGCCGCGTCATCACCCTGGGCCGCTAATTGCTCAAGGGTTTCGAAAATCACCGCCCGCGGATCGAGCTCAATCCCCAGCCGGTCCCGTGCAAGGGCCACAAACCGTGCCACCTGCAAAGATTGGCCGCCAAGCTCAAAGAAATTGTCGAGCAACGAAATGCCGGGTACTGCCAAAATTTCGCTCCAAATTTCAGCAAGGGCGATCTCCAGGCCCGTACGCGGTGCAATCCGCTCGCGCGTGCCGGCTTCAAGGCCGCCGGGAAGGGGAAGCTTCGCACGATCGATTTTGCGGTTGCCGGTCAGCGGCAAGTCTTCCAAGGGTAAAAAGAACTGCGGGACCATATAGCCGGGCACCCATTGGCGAAGCCATGCCCGCAATTCACTCCCCGTCGCGGAATGCGGAGGCTCAAACACCGGATAGGCGACCAACATCGCCTCGCCCTGCCCATCGGTATGGACCGCGGCCGCCGCGTCCTTAACCCCTTTATGGCTTGCGAGCGCGGCCTCGATTTCCCCGAGCTCGATCCGATGTCCACGGAGTTTGACCTGCGAATCAGTGCGCCCCAAAAGGACAAACCGCCCGTCAGCTAGCAAACGGCCCCGGTCGCCCGTCTTATAGAGCCGCCCCGTTGAGCCCTCGGAGAACGGATCGGGGATGAAGCGCTCCGCCGTCAGATCGGTGCGGCCGCGATAGCCGCGCGCAACCCCGGCGCCGCCAATCCAAACATCCCCCTCGACGCCAATCGGAACCGGGGCCTTGGCGCCGTCGAGCACATAAATTTGAGTGTTGTCGATGGGGGTGCCGATCGTCACATCGCTCGCATCGCGGATTTGCGCTGAGGTCGACCAGATCGTCGTTTCGGTCGGGCCATACATATTCCAAAGGCTGCCCACCCGCTCAAGCAGCGCCTCAGCAAGGCCGCTGGGCAGGGCCTCGCCGCCACAAAGTGCCGTCAGCCGATCATCGCCAGGCCAATCGGCCTCAAGCAGCAATTTCCAGCCCGCCGGGGTTGCCTGAAGCGCGGTGATGTCGTGCGCGTCCAGAAGGTCGGCGAGGGCAAATCCGTCCCCGGCTTCTTCCGCGGTGGCAAGCACCAGCTCAGCGCCCACCACAAGCGGTAGGAAAAGCTCCAACATGGAAATATCGAAAGACAGGGTGGTAATGGCAAGGAGCCGATCGCCCTCGGTCAAGCCGGGACGGCTGGCCATGGCATGGAGGAAATTAGCAAGCTGACGGTGGGCGTTCTCCACGCCTTTGGGTTTGCCGGTCGACCCGGATGTATAAAGAACATAGGCCAGATCGCCGCTCTCTGATCGCTGCTCGCCGCCCCAAGCCGGATCGAGATCGCCCGTCACATCGGCAAGCGAGACCGTAGGCCCATCCGCGGGCGTGAACGGATGATCCGCCTCGCTCGACACCACCAGACGTACCCCGCAATCGGCCACCACATAGCGCAATCGGTCGGTTGGATAGCTCGGGTCAAGCGGCAAATAGGCGGCCCCCGCCAGCCAGACCCCAAGCAGTGTGGGGACCAAATCAATCGACCGATTAAGGTGTAACCCAACCACATCACCGCGCCCAACGCCGCGGGCCGCAAGCCCTTGCGCGATCTGCGACGAGCGCTCGGCGAGAGCCCGATAGGTTAGCGCCTCCCCATCGCACCGGATGGCAATTTTGCCCGGCAGACGCTCCGCCGTTTTCATAATGAGATCGACCGGCCGGACTGTCTCATCGAAAGGCCGAGCCGTACCGTTGACCGTCTCGACAACGAAACGATGTTCTGCGTCCGTCATCAGCGCTGCAGCGGCGAGCGGTTGGGTTGGGTCGTCCAGCGCGGAGGCGAGGAACCGCTCGAACCGTCCGGCGAAACGCTCCATGGTCGCGCGATCGAAGAGGTCGGTGCTCCACGATAGCGTGGCATGGGCGTGCGCGGCGGCCTCAAACACGGTCAGCATCACATCGGTCAGGGTGGCCGGCGGGCTAATGTCCAGCTCCGTGACGCGCAACGGCCCAAGGGTGTCAGGCATATCACGGTGGTCGTGATGACTGATCGCCGCCTGGAAAAGCGGCGTGCGGCTTGGATCGCGCTCTGCGACGACCCGGTCGACAACCGCATCGAATGGCACGTCCCGGTGATCGAGGGCCTCAAGCCAACGGTCCCGCACAAAGGCCGCGTGGCTTTCAAGGCTTGCCTCCGGTGCGAGGGGCGCGGCAAGGCAAAGCGTGTTCGCGAAATAGCCAATGGCCCCGCCGGTCCCACTTCGATCCGATTGGGCGTGGGCGCCGATCCGAACATCCGATTGGCCGCTATGCCGGGCCAAAAAGGCCTGCCAAACGGCCATCAGTACCATGAAGGTCGATCCACGCGTTTGCGCGGCAAGGGCCCGAAGTTTGTCAAGGCTCGTGGGCGCTATACCAAAGGACAGCCAATCGCCCTCATGGGTGAAAAGCCGCGGGCGCGGCCGGTCCGATGGCAGGTCGAGAGAGGGACTATCGGCCCCGAGACGGTTTTGCCAAAAAGTGTGCTGACGTTCTGCCTGAAGACCAAGCAGCCACTCTTCCTGGGCGGCCAAAAAATCGAGGTAACCGCCAGAGAGCGCGGGCAAGGCGGCAGGTTCCCCGCCACTCTCCTCCGTATAGAGAGCCCCGAGCTCCGTGAGGAGAATAGGAAAGCAGCTGCCGTCCCAAACAACATGATGGGGCATAAAAAAGAAGGCATGGCGCTCCGGCGCGAGTTTAAACACGCCCGCACGAAACACCTCACCGCCGGCAAGGTCGAGCTGGGCTGCGCATAGCGGCGCAATCGCCTCGTCAAGCGATGCACCCTCGCCCGGCCCTGTAAGATCGGTTGTCGGCAGGAGGTTTTCGAGCGCCTTGCCAACCCGCTGATGGGGCACGCCGCCAACATCGGTAATGGCGAGGCGAAGCACCTCATGGCGGTCCACAAAGCGGACAAAGGCCCGCTCAAAGGCAGCGCCATCGAAGGGCCCCTCAAGCAGCCAAAGCCCCGGGATGTGATAGAGCGTCAGCCCGGACTGGAGTTGCTCATGGGCCCAAATACGCTGTTGCATGGGGCCGAGCGGGCGCTCGCGATGACGTGTCGCGTCGGGCAGGCGAACAAGTGTCATGGGCCGATCCGCCTCCTGAAGAAGGGTGACGATCTCGGGCTTGCGACGGGCGATCTCCGCCTTCAACGTCTCATCAACAAGCCCCTTTGGCGCCGACAGCCGGACCCTCCCCTCCTCAAGGCGGAACACAAGGCCCCGAGCCTCCCACGCGGCAAGAAACCGGGCCGTCGATTGGCGCTCAGCCGACATTAAAATTCCAATTCTTCATATTCCGTATCATCGCCGACCGGTTCGGGCTTCGGGGCAACGCCTCCATCGATCAAGGCTGCCAACGCGATGACCGTGTCCGCGTCGAAAAAATCTCTCAAAGTCAAGGTTGGGGCCGCCTCGCGGCGCAGCTGGGCGACAGCCCGCATCGCCAACAGCGAGTGCCCGCCAAGATCGAAGAAGCTGACGTCCGGCGGCACGGCGGCTTGCCCAAGGACCTGGCAAAAGGCAGTCGCAACCCTGGCTTGGGTCTCACTCAGGCCTGACTGATCTTGGTGGGCCGCCGGCACTGGATGTGGCTCTTGTCCTGGTGCCCGTGCCGATACGCCAGCCCTGCCCTCGTCATCGCCTCGATCTTGCGCGGCTGAGCCGATCTCCGCCCCCAGGAGCCCGAGCGCGGCGGACGGGTCCGCAACGCAGGCCTCAAGGATCAGCATCCAGTGGTCGAGCCAGGCGTCGAGCTCGTCAGGCGCGAAGCGATCGGATCGATAATCCCAGGTCACCTCCAGCCTGTCGCCAAAATCCCCCAGGTTGAAGAAAAGATCGTAATGAACCGCGCGCCGCGGGTTTTCGCGCGCCACCGCGATGCAGTCTCCAAAATCGACAGCGTCCAGATACCGGTTCGCATCGAAGACGACATCAACGAGTGGCAAACGTTTGTCATCTCTCTGTACGGAAATCGACCGCGCAATCTCGCTTAACGGCAACGGGACATGGGCCGTGCCCGCAAGGCTGGCGCGGTGATTGGCCTTCGCATAGTCAGTAAACGGCTGATCGAAATGGGGTTGCACCCGCAATGGCGTCATCCCCACACAGCAGCCCACCGCATCGATGCCGGTTCTGATCTGCCCCGCAGCCGGTATCCCGATGACGAAATCCTCCTGGCCGGAGAGCCTGCCCAGCAGGACCGTGTAGGAGGAGAGCATCAGCGCGTGAAGGCTGACAGAGAGCGAGCGAGCGGTCTGGCGTAAGGCGCTGGCAAGGGGCGCGGGAAGGGTCCGCCTCACGGTGGCTCCCGCTGTCGTCGGCCGATCGCGATAGGGCTCGCGTGTTGGCAAATCGAGCGGGGCGGGTACCCCGTCGGCAAAGACCTTGTGCCAGTGGGCAAGAGCATCGCGCGCGGCCCGGTCAGCCTTCGGGTCCCTGGTTTGTGCCACGAAGGCCGAGAACGCGGTGGCCGGCTCTGCTGTCTCGCCCCGATACCGGGCAGCGATATCGCTCAGCACACGCCCTGCCGAATACCCGTCGCAAATGAGATGGTGCCAAAAAAAGGTCAGGCTGGCTTTGCCCGGCGTAAGCGAGACGAGGAGAAAGCGCGCAAGCGGTCCCGATGCAAGGTCAAGGGGCCGCACGGCTTCTTCAAGGAGGATCAGATCGAGTGCCGCCATAGGATCGCTCCCCAGCTCGACCGTCCGTTCCGTATAGACATCGCCCATCGGCGCATCGGCTTGCTGGGTGAGCCCATCTTCGGCAAAGCGCAAGCGCAGCGCCTCGTGCGCCTTTGCGGTTTCGAGAACAGCCCGTGACAAACGCTCCCGATCGAGCGGGCCGTCTATGATGAGCGTATCGGATTCAAGGAACGCTTCCGTTGCGCCGGCACCGCGCTGGCAGGCCGCCCAAATTTCGGTCTGAATGCCCGTCAAGCCGAAGGGGAGAGCGGCTTGCACCAAAGGTTTGCGGGCGGGCAGCACCCCATCGGCAAGCATGGCATCAAGGCTACCTTCAAAGGCGCTGACAATCGCATCCACATCATCGTCCGTATGGGCTGCAGTGAGATAGCACGGGAACCCTTCAAGGATGTGCACGCCTCGCTCGCGCAAATGCAGATAGAGGAGCGATGCAAGTGGGCTGTCCTCAGCGCAATCGAGCCACATCTGGGAGGTGCAATGGCTCAAACAATAAAGCACCCCGCGGGCCTCAAACACGCCATTGACCGCGGCGACCAAGCGGGCCGTGCGGCTGGTAACGCCCTCTTGGAGGGCCGGGCCGACCGACTTCAAATAGCTGAGCGAGGCATGGGCGGCCGCAATCGCCAAGGGGTGACGCACGAAGGTCCCAGCAAAAAATGTAACCGGTGCTGACGGCCTGCTCGCATCGCCATAGGTCCACCAGCCCCCATCGAAGGTATCCATCAGGTGCTTCTTGCCCGCGACGGCGCCAATTGGCATGCCCCCGCCCAAGACCTTGCCATAGGTTGCGAGATCGGCCTTGATGCCATAAAGCGCCTGAGCGCC
>JBCDJA010000184.1:0-5616 GCA_038748465.1 Pseudomonadota bacterium | reverse complement strand
CGCTCTTCTTTCACCACCTGCACCAGCATGATCTGGCGCTTTTTAATGACCTCTTGGATCTTATACCGGCGATAGGACGCGCGTTGGCGGCTGCGACGGCGATAGCGACGGCCTTCGCCAGCTTCGTCATCCTCCTCGTCCTCATCTTCCTCGTCGGCGCCGCTCTCATCGGCTGCCTCGTCGTCTTGCCGGGCAAGGAAGGCTTGGGATTGTTCCACCGCACTGTCCCAAATGCCCTCGTCCTCGCCCGTGGCCGAAACGATTTCCGTCCCGTGCTCTAGAACGTCTTCTTCGGCTTCGGCTTCTGGTTCGGGGGCTTCTTCGTCTGCGTGCGCGTGGAGATCCTGGGTCTCCGGGACTTCGGGCTCGGGGTCGATGGGCTCAATTTCAGGACTGGTGAGGGTCGGTTCCGGGGCTTGGGCAAGGGCCTTGGGCGCAATCACTGGGTCGCCATCGGCGGCGAGATCGGGCGCGCTTTCGCCGTCCCTCTCAGCGTCAGAAGCCTCCGAGCTCACCGCCGCCGCTGCGCCTGCGGACGCGTCAATATCGGTCTCGGCTTGGCTCTCCTCGCCCCCATAGCTGGGCGCAAGCAAGGGGTCGTCTGCCGTGGACATATCCGGGGCATCGAGGTCCGCAAAGTCGTTCTGCGTCCCGTCGGCCGGGGTGTCGAAATCGCTGACCGAAGCCTCGCCGATCGCGGCGTCGGCCGCTACTGAGTCGGCCTTGATCCGGTCCGCCTCGATCGGGTCCGCCTCGATCGGGTCTGCGTCGATTGGTGCTGGGCTCTCCTCGCCGTCATCGCCCGCTTGCACGGGAGCGCGCGATCCGCGTCGCCGGCCGCCGCGCCGGCCCCGCCGCGATCCACGGCGATTGCCTGTTTGACGACCGCTATCACCCTCATCGGCTGGACCGTCTTCATCGTCGCGTTCCTCGGACATGGCTTCCGCGAGCGCCTGCCTGTCCGCGACCGGGATTTGATAATAATCGGGATGGATTTCACTGAAGGCGAGGAAGCCGTGGCGGTTACCGCCGTAATCCACAAAGGCTGCCTGAAGCGAGGGCTCAACGCGGGTAACTTTGGCGAGATAGATATTCCCGCGTAATTGGCGCTTAGCCGAGGATTCGTAATCGAATTCCTCGATCCGGTTGCCTTGGATGACGACAACCCGGGTTTCTTCCGGGTGGCCTGCATCGATCAGCATTTTGCTTGCCATGGGCGCTGTCTCCAGCGTTCAGCCTCACTTGAGATCCCAAGCAGCCGTGAGGCTGCAGCCGGTCGGGGCCACGGGCGAACGCGAAATAAGGTTGGGTTTGGCCGTCTGTCGGCCTTGGGTGCCACCCACTTGCCGGTCCCGCGGTGCACAGGCCCATAGGGGGCCGGCGCAACGGGGCGCGAAGAGGTGGTCGCAATGAGGAGGGGGCCCAAGCACGATCGATCGCGGCGATGGCGCAGTCCCCACGGCTGCGCTCTTTGTCCAAATGATCGATCCGTTCTGAGGCCATTTAAGATCTCAATGTCCGCGCCGGCGGCGGAACCCGATGAAACTTATTCGCCAGGGAAGAAAGTCCTTCGACTGGCGGGGGGGCCGCAACGCCACGCAACACATGTCGTGCAAGCCAACGGTATCTGTCGTTGAAGCGGCCGATGAACCTGTTGGGGGCCGGGCGAAAAAGCGGAAACGCCAAATGGCACCTGCCCAGAGTGAGGCCGCCCCGTACCGATGATCGCGTCGTCGTTATCGAGCCGCTTTCTGCCAAACCATCTTTTCCAACAGAGCGATGCAGCAGAATGCAGCGTTACGTTGCGCCTCGGCGCGTTACGATCACCACGCACAAAGTATCTGGTGTGGTGATGATTTTGCAACCCTTGACCGTAATCCTAGCTGACAAGTCATGGCGCGACCACGGGAATTAGCCTTGACATCCATATGGTTAAGAGTTGGTTTACCGGAGCCTTGCACCATGGTGTGGAATACGGAAATTTCTTTGGCTCGCGATGCGTCGCAGGCTCACCCTTTTGTGTCATGGCAGCGCTCCTAACTGGTTGAATGTGCCGGCCTCATAAGGGCGAACAGACGATCAAGGGACTGATGATCTCTCTACGTCTCACTCTCACACCCACCCCCCTCAGGTCACGGGCCGCGGCTTGGCGCTCGTGGTCCATGCGACACTCGAGGGGCCTGCGCGGATTTCAGGCTGCCGCACTGGCGGCGTTGCTTGGTCTTGCGCTCGGGGCAGGGCCTGCTGCAGCCAGCGAGACGGTGGGCGGCATCCGGGTCGGCGCCCATCCAGACAAGACGCGCGTGGTGCTCGACGCGTCGGCCGCACTTAAACCCGAGATTGTCCTCCTTGATGGTCCGCCGCGGGTCGTGATCGACCTTCCTGCCGTGAGCGTTGCCAAAGACGCGGCATCGGGCCTGACCGATCCCGTTAAGGCCAAATCCGGCGTCAAAGCTGTCCGGCATCAGGACGATGCAGACGGCCTTGCCCGCGTGGTCGTGGAGGTCTCCGGACCGGTGCGGATCTTGAAAAGTTTTGGGCTGCCGCCCAATGCCGAGGGCAACCACCGCTATGTGATCGATTTTGCGCCCACGGACGAGGCGAGCTTTGCCAAATCCCTCGGGGGCGACCGGTTGGCCAAAGCGCCGGAGCCCGCGCCGCCGAAGCCCGCGCCGCCAAGCAACGAGGAGGGGGCGGGGACCTTGGCGGCACTTGCAGACGCGGTGCAGGAGCCTCAAATCGAGCCCGCGCCGCCCGTTGAACGTCCGCGGGAAAAACCGGCCAGCACGGCCGGTGATGGAGAGGGCGATGGGTCAAACACCGATGCAGCAACGATTGAGCAGCTGATCGCGAGTTTGCCCACTGAGACGCCGGTCGAAGACGTTGTGATCGCCAAACCGCCCCTCGCAGAGGACGGCGAGGCGGCCGACAGGCGCGAGGGCCGCTTGCGGATTGCAATCGATGCCGGCCATGGCGGGCGGGACCCCGGGGCACTGGGCTCTGATGATGTGCACGAGAAGCACGTCACCCTCGCCATGGCGAAGGTGCTTAAGAAAGAGCTTTTGGCCACGGGCAATTACGATGTGGTGATGACCCGGGAGGACGATCGTTTCATCCAGTTGCGCGAGCGGGTGGCGATTGCGCGCAATGCGGAGGCCGATCTCTTCTTGTCGCTGCATGCCAACGCAAATGAGGTCCGGTCGGTGCGGGGGGCGTCCGTTTACACGCTGTCAGATGAGGAATCGGACAAACAGGCCGCGGCGCTTGCCAATCGCGAGAACCAGGCCGACCTCATCGGCGGTGTGGATATGAGCCGCGAGCGGCGCGATGTCTCAATGGTGCTGATTGAGCTGGCCCAACGCGCCGCGATGAACGATTCGGCCCAATTTGCGCGGGTGCTGCTGAACAACCTGTCGGAAACGACCCTGGTGATGAAGCAATCTCACCAATTTGCGGGCTTTGTTGTGTTGACGGCCCCGGACATGCCCTCAGTGCTTGTGGAGCTCGGGTGTATGACGAACAAGGCTGACCTCAAGGAAATGCAGACCGACCGATGGCGCCGGCGCGTGGCCGGGTCCATTCGTGAAGCGATTGACAACTATTTTGAGGTTGAACCGACAACCACCGAGGCGCGCCTGAACAATTAGCGCGTCAGAGCTTGCGCGATCATCGCCAAGGTCTGCACAGGCGCACCTTGGCGATGCCACATTATTTTGGCCGACTGGCGCGAGTGGTGTGGATCATTATGGGCGCGCAGTGCATGGCGTGTTCGGCATGTAAGTTGCCGATACCGGGCAGTGACGAGCAGCGAGCTGTAACGAAAACTAAGCTGTGACGAAATACGAGCTGTAATGAGAGAGTGAGGGGCAGCGTGACGATTTTACGGTTCTTTGCCATGGCAGCGGCGGTGGTCATCCTGTGTGCCGTCGGCGTGTTGCTCACCGTCTTGTTCACCTATTTCAAGTGGGCATCAGAGCTGCCGGATCACACCAGTCTGGCGCAATACGCCCCGCCGGTGACCACCCGCATCCACGCCGGCGATGGTACCCTGATCGCCGAATATGCCCGCGAGCGTCGTCTCTTTGTGCCGATCAAAGGCATGCCGGACACGGTCACGGAGGCGTTTACCTCCGCTGAAGACAAAAGCTTCTTTGATCACCAAGGCGTCGACATGCGGGGCGTGGTGCGGGCCACCCTGTCCAATGTCTCCAATTATCTCAACGATCGCCGGCTTGAAGGCGCGTCGACCATCACCCAGCAGGTCGCGAAAAACTTTTTGCTGTCGAGCGAGAAGAGCATTGAGCGCAAGGCCAAGGAATGGATCCTGGCAACACGGATCGAAAGTGCTCTGAGCAAGGAACAAATCCTGGAGCTCTATCTCAACGAGATTTATTTGGGCTTGTCCTCCTATGGCGTGGCTGCCGCGGCGCTGAACTATTTCGACAAATCGCTCAACGAGCTGACCCTTGGCGAAACCGCCTATCTCGCCGCCCTGCCGAAGGCACCGAACAATTATCACCCAATCCGCCGTAAGGACCGCGCCATTGCCCGGCGCAATTGGGTCATCGAGCGGATGTATGTGAACGGATTTATCACCGATGCGGAGCGCGAAGCCGGGCAGTTGGAGGAGCTGGTGGTCAAGCCGCGTCCACTTGGCATCCAGCGCGAGGAGGCGGGCTATTTCGCCGAGGAAGCCCGCCGCTTGGTCTACGACATGTATGGCGATGAGGCGCTTTACAACGGCGGGCTGTCGGTGCGCACGACCCTCGAGCCGCGCTTGCAACGCATCGCCATTAAGGTGCTGCGCGAGGGGCTTTCCGCCTATGATCGCCGCCATGGCTGGCGCGGCGCTTTCGCCACCGTCGATCCGAACACCATCACCGAGGAGACCTTCGGTGAGATTTTGAGCCAGCAGGATGTCCCGCCCGATATTGCGCCCTGGGTCCCGGCGCTTGTCTTGGATGTGACGGCAGAGGCCGCCACAATTGGTTTTGCCGATGGGACGACGAAGGGTGTGATCCCGCTCAGTGAGCTTGCCTGGGCGCAGCAAGCGTTGCCAGACGATGCGCTTGGGGCCGAGGTGAGTGCCGCTTGGGACGTGTTGGCCCGGGGCAATGTTGTGTTTGTGGAACCGGTGGCCGGCGAGGATGGCCGGGTCGTTAAGGGGCGGTTTGCCCTCCGCCAGATCCCCGAGGTTAACGGGGCCATCACGGTGATCGATCCGCATACGGGCCGTGTGCTGGCCATGGTCGGCGGCTTTAGCTTTGAGATGAGTGAGTTCAACCGCGCGACCCAGGCTGCCCGCCAACCGGGATCGGCGTTCAAGCCTTTTGTCTATGCGGTCGCCCTTGAGCAGGGCATGAGCCCGGCAACCTTGGTGCTCGATGCTCCCTTTGTGATCGATCAGGGCTCGGGGCAGGGACTGTGGAAACCCGACAATTACAGCGATCGGTTCTATGGGCCGTCGACCTTGCGGACTGGCATTGAGCGGTCGCGGAACGTGATGACGGTCCGTCTGGCCCAAGAGATCGGCATGCAGAATGTCGTGTCCTTTGCCAACCGGTTCGGCATCAAAGAAGACATGCTGCCGGTGCTCTCGATGGCGCTCGGCGCCGG
>JBCDJA010000183.1:0-5620 GCA_038748465.1 Pseudomonadota bacterium | reverse complement strand
CCTGTGCCTTTCTGCACGTTTCTGTGGAAAGCGCTTCCCCTCCGAGGATCAGTCGGTCAATTCGTTTGATCATCGGTGCTTGCTGGACAACGAGGTTTAAGTGCGAGGGCGTCAACTTGACCATATCCACCTGATCGTCCGTAAACACATCAAGTACGGTAAGATCCGGACCGGATGGGGGTTCGCGATAGACACGAATTGATCCGCCGGTGAGGAGGGGCAGAAAAAGCGAGGTAAGGGTCAGATCGAAGCTTACCGAGGTGTAGAAGGGCATCGTGCACGGGGCCTCTGGTGCATAAGACCGGGCAGCCCAAGCGACATAATCAACGAGCGCCCCATGATCGACCGCGACCGCCTTAGGCTTTCCGGTTGAGCCAGAGGTGTAAAGACAATAGGCGAGATCGGTGCCATTGATCACCGGCAACTGAGCCTTAGTGTGGGTGCCTGAAAGCGCATCGACCGAGAAGATCGTGCCTGAAAAACCCTTGGCGTTGTCACTGGTCTCCCGGTCAACGATGACGCCATGCGCCCCCGCCTCATTCAGCAAGGTTGCAACGCGTGCGGCGGGCAGTCGTGCCTCAAGGGGTAGGAAGGCCGCACCGGCTTTCCAAATGCCTAGGAGGGCTGCCAAGAACTGCGGTGAGCGATGGAGATAGAGCCCAATCGGCGTATTGGGCGGTGCTCCCGAGACAAGAAGCCCCGCCGCGATTGCATCCGACCGGGCTTCAAGGTCAGCATAGGTCACTTGCTCGTCGCCGGCGTCAATTGCAAGGGCTTGCGGGCGAAGGGCGACCTGTTCTTTGAAGCCTGCCAGCACCGTCGCGGGCGTGGTGCACTCAGCGGGCGGAGCTGAAAGGCAGGCATGGCCCGTGGGGGCGGTTAAGGGCACGGTATCGATTGCTTGATCCGGGTTCGCCAAAAATGCATCGAGCAGGGCAAAGACGTGGTCGGCGAGAGCGGCGTGCTCCTCCTCATTGAAAATCGCGTCATTGACGTCAAAGGCCAATACCGTTTCTTGGTCATCGAAGGCGTGCACCTGCAGGCGCACAAGGTGGGCCGGGTCGCCGCACCCTGGGTGGAGCCACGTGACCGAAACAGGCATTCCCGCGAAATCCCCGAACCGGGCAGAGATATAGTTGAGCACCAGGTTGGCGGACGCGACCCCCTTAGCGGTGGACAATCCGGGCTGAGCGTATTTTAGAAACGACTGTCCCTCATTTGCCATTTTTCTGTAAAGGGTCCGGAAGGTTTCGCCCTCCGCCAGGGTCATCTCCATGGGGAACAATTCGATAAAGAGGCCCAAGGCTTGGCGCAGAGTGAGGCTCGGCCGGTTATGGGCCGGAGCGGCGATCCGGATGCACTCCTGGCCGCTCACCCGCGCGGCCCAAGCTGCGTAAACGCTCGCAAAAATCGTGAAGCGGGTCAGGTGCGGGCTGAAGGATCTAAAACCTTCTTGCTCACCTAGGGCGGCAAGGGCCGCCTCTCGATCGGCGCCGAGAGGTCTTGTAAGCCGCCGGGTCGAGGGGTGAGCCCCGGTCGCGGGCTTGCCATAGAATTTTGGCAAGGGTGCCGCCGTTTGTGTGCGGCCTTGCCACCAGTCCGTTGCCGCCGACGGGTTGGGCTCTGTCCCAGGTGCGGCAAGTGAGGCTGCGTAGTTGGAAAAATCCGGGATCGGCGCAGATGCTTTGTCGCCTTCTTCCAGATAGGCCTGTCCAACCGCGTTCAGGAGTACCGAGCCGGACCAGGCGTCACTGGCGATATGGTGCTGATTAAAATACCAAATGTGAGTGCCGGCAGACAGTCTCAATAAGGCCGTGTCGAAGGTTTGTTGCTCAATCGCCAGGTGTTGGCACACCCTGGCCTGCATCCAATCTTGTGCCTGTAGGTCCGCGGAGTTGTTCGCGCTGAAGTCAACCAATTCAACAGTCGCGCGCAATTCATCGCGCAAGAAGGCGATAGCGGTCCCGTCCACGTCTCGATAGGTCGTCCGTAGGCTGTCACTTATTGCAACAACCTGGGAAAACGCCCTTTGAAAGCGGGCCCCATCAAGGGGGCCTTCAATGCGGAAGGCCCAGGCCATGTTATAAAGCGGCACATCGGGACGGAGCGCTTGACCGGTCCAGATCATGTGCTCGGCATGGGTCAGCGCCCGCTGGGGCAACCCCACCAACGATCCGCCCTCGCCCCTTTGTGCCGCTTGGATCACGCAGAAACCCCTTCAAGGTAGGCGACTAGGGTGTCGATACTCGTGAAGTGATCGATCGTCACATCCTCGGCCGGGATTTGACGCTCGAAGTGACCTTCCATGAAACGTACAAGGCGCATCACCGAAAGAGAATCGAGAAGGCCCGACAAAAGAAGATCCTCATCGTCCTCCACTGGCTGGCCATTCAACAAATCGTTCACGATATAGGTACGAAGAGTATCGCGCATTATGAACTCTCTTGGGTAAGACTGGCTTGCGCTTGCAGATGGCTTTGCAGTGCCCGCCGGTCAATTTTTCCGGAGGTGGTTCGGGGAAAGTGAGATAGGATCGACAGATGCGCCGGTATCGCGTATGGCGGCAAGCGCGCCTCGATCGTCTGCCGGACTGTCTTGAGGCAGAGCTTTGATCCTGGCGCTTCGGTAAGGGAGGCTGCGATTTGGGTGGTTCCATCATGCCCTAGGGTTACGGCTGCCGCCTCGCCAACCCCGTCGCAGCCTGTGAGCGCGGCTTCGACCTCATCGAGTTCGACCCGGTATCCCCGCACTTTGACTTGTCGGTCAGACCGACCGAGGAACACCAAATCGCCGTCTGTGTTGAGCCGCACCAAATCTCCGGTCCGATAAAATCTTTCAGGTCCGGTCACGCCGTCTTGCACCCAGAACGTCTGATCATTTTGGTCAGAACACCCCCAATAGCCGGTCATCATGGTTGAGGTGCGCACAACCAATTCACCCTCTCCGTTCTGGCTCTCCTGACCGTCAGATAAGATCATGCCCTTGGCGTGGGGCCAAACCTTCCCAAGCGGAACGTTCGTTCCAGACCATCCGCGGGGAAGATGGTAGTATGTGCATTGATTAACTTCTGCCGGGCCATAGACATTCGAGAAGCGAGCCTGGGGCCATTGAGCCATTAAGGCCGTAAGGTGTTTTGCAGGAAAGGGCTCACCACCAAACAGGACCCATCTAAGGCTCGATAGATCTCGTTGCTCAAGGGCGCCGTACGCAAGGAGCTGAAGGAGTGCAAAGGGTACGGAATACCAGATGGAAAGGCGCGCCTCCTCCATTAGGCTTGACAAACTTGCAGGAAGGCGGCTGTGGGGTTCGGGAATGATAACCGTTTGGGCTCCCGCTAGGGGCGCGCAAAAATAATCGAAGGTCGACATATCGAAATGGAGCGGTGAGTGATTGCTCAATCGGTCTTCAGGCCGCACGCCATAAAGCGCCGCTGCGCCGCGCGCATAGGACAGACCGCTGCGATGGGTGTGCATGATGCCTTTTGGCGTACCCGTCGATCCAGAGGTGAAGATGATATAGGCCAGATCGAGATCAATCGGTGTTTGATCGGGGCGTTTGGGGGGCGCACTGTCCAGCGCAGACCAGGGCACACTCTCGCCGTCAAATCCCTCGACCGTCTCGATACCGATTACCGCCTTCAAGGCTGTGTCGGCGCCGGCCTGCATAAGGGCCGCAAGGCCTTTTGCCCGGGGCTGATGGGTAATCAACACCTCAATGCCGCAGGATTGAATAAGTCCCGCAAGACGGTGAGGAGGCGCCGCCGGATCAAGTGGGACATAGGCCGCACCGGCCTTCATAACCCCATAAAGGCTGATCGCCGTTTCGAGCGATTTGTGAAGGTAGAGCCCCACCCGGTCGCCGCGACGAACGCCGAGAGCCCCCAAAACGCCCGCAAGCTGGTCCGTACGCTGTGCCAGGATTTGATAGTCTATGGTCTGATCCAAGAAGCGAAACGCCGTGTGGGATGGAAAGCGCTCTGCAGACTGATCGACGAGATGCGGCAATAGGTGGGTCATCGGTCTCTCACGCCCGAATGCCAAAAAGGGTTTGGGTGATGGGACCGAACAGATCGAACGTTCTTTCGACAAACCAAAGCCCCGCAACGAAAATGAGGCAGGCCGATCCGAGCCGCAAGACAAGCGGTTGGTAAAGGGAATGGGACCGCAACAGAAAGAGCGCAGGCAATAGGATTGCAATGATGAGGATTTGGCCAAGTTCCACGCCCAGGTTGAAACCGGCCAGGGCTGCCAGGGTGGACTGGCGATTGATGCCTAAGGGATCGAGCACATTGGCAAAGCCAAAACCGTGGACCATGCCGAACACAAATACGACCGCCCAGGTCCTCGACATGAGGAAGGGCCGAATGTTGTTTGCCGCGACAACGGCTATCGACAGCGCGATGACGGCTTCAACCAGCCGGACTGGTAAACTGACGAGATCAAAGACCGATAAGGTGAGCGTAATGGCATGGGCGACCGTAAAGAGGGAGATGACCTTCACGACAAAGAGGAACGCATCGCCGAAGGTGTCTGCGGGCTCCCACGCCCTGCCCCGCAGCACGAGCACCGCGGGCAGCAATAGGGTACACAGAAAGAGAATGTGATCGTAGCCGATCAAAATGTGCCAGATCCCGTGCCGGACAAAATCGCTGAACACAACGGTCCAAGGGGACCCGTCTAGGTAGAGTGTCTGGCGTTCGTTGCCTGGCGAAAAGATCAGGGAGAAGCTGGACTCGTTCTCGGCAATACCGATGCGCGGATTGCTTTCAATGAGCGCAAACCCCCGGTGGAACCTGTCCGCCCCGTCAAATAGGAAGCGATAAGACACCTCCAGGACTTTTGGGGGGGCTCCAAGCGTGGGGATGGTGAACCCAAGTTGCGCGAAGGTGCCCGGTTCTGCCTCCAAAAAGGAGAGGCCGTCCATCACAATGGGATGGCGCGTCTCACCGGTGAAAAATTCAAGCCGCGGTGTCAGATAAGCCGCAATTTCCGCCTCGCCGGCCGTTATCTCGTCGGGCGAAACAAGGCCATCCTCGTTGCCATCAAGCTGGGGCAGCGCCAGGCCGAGGTCCTTGCCTGTGATTTCAAAACGGCCCGTCAGCTCCGTATCGGTCACATTAAGGTAAATGTAGCTTTCATCGAGCCGGTGTGCCTGGGCTGGTCCGTTCGCCAAAAGCAACACAAACAAAGCAAAGACTAAGCACCGCACTGTCCAATACCTCCCGTGACGAGTACGCGACTATCCACGAGTGGATTGGCTTGGCGAGCCGAGTGTTCCAGCCAGGATCATCACATTTATGTCATTGCAAAGATCGGCGCAGCCTGGGCGCGCTTGATAGGCACCCGGTCTGGTTGTGCAGCGTGCGACAGGCCCTGGCGCTCTGGTGTGTTTGTCCACCACCGCCGGCGGCACCCATTCGTCCCTAGAACAGGCTTTGATGAGCGCCTATTGGATGGCCGCTACGGGCAACCTGAGGGGGCTTTTTTTACGCAGAGGGTTCGCTCCTACGCTCGCTGTGTCCATCCGGTGCGCCAGATCGTACACGAACCAAGCCTATTGCTGTTCCATACCTATGGCGATGGCACACACCATAAGGGCCTGGGCTGAGTGTCGGGGTCGG
>JBCDJA010000182.1:0-5620 GCA_038748465.1 Pseudomonadota bacterium | reverse complement strand
AGGGCCAGCACGCCATTCCACCGCACCGACCCTTGAAACAGGCTCGAATAGGCCGGGCCGGAGACGCCGAGCCGGTCAACCAGCGGTCTTCGGAGGGCGGTCAACACCGCCGCATTGAAGAGGATGGCGGCAACGAAGGCGGCGAGCAGGGGCAGAAGGGATGGGTCCCGCACCTCGCCTTCGGCAATCGTCGTGACCAGCAGCGCCGGAAAGCAAACAAAGTAATTGAGCCGGTCGAGGGATTGCCAAAACGGCGCCTCCATGATGCCGGTGCGCGCCAAGAAGAGCCCGAGCCCAATGATCGCAAAAATCGGAACAATGGCCCCAACAACCGCGCTCATACCCGGGACCGGACATAATCGATTGCGCCCTGCAAAATGTAGGCGGCCGCCATTTTGTCGACGATCTCGGCCCGGCGCTTCCTGCTCGCATCCGCATCGAGCAAGGTTCGGGTGACGGCTTGGGTCGACAGTCGCTCGTCCCAAAACGCGATCGGCACGTCGATATGGGCGTCGAGATTCCGGGCAAAGGCCTTCACCGATTGGGCGCGCGGGCCGGCGCTCCCGTCCATATTGAGGGGGAGCCCAAGAACGAGACCGCCGACGGCACGCTCGTCCATCAGGGTTTTGAGCGCCTCAAGATCGGCGGTGAACTTCCGGCGCCGGATGGTCGTGAGGGGGCTTGCAACGCTCAAGGCGGGGTCACAAACGGCAATGCCAATCGTTTTGGTGCCATGATCGAGGCCAAAGACCGGGCGGGCCGGATCGCGTGCGGCAGCAAAAGCGTCTAAGTCTGACAGGATGGGCATGGGTGGGACCGGCAGCCGGAGCGGGGTTCAGTTTGGACGGGGACCGGGCTTGTGGCCCGGCGCGACGGCCGTGTCAAACCCCGCCGGGGTAAGCTCGGCCAGGACGCATCATGGGCCGGGCGCCCTCGCCGGTGCTTGAATGCCACTGACCGGCCTGCTAGAGCCTGTTGCGGACGGGGTGTCACTTTCCGTCCGGACACGCGACAATATCCAAGGCTTTGCCAAATGGTTCAGGCCGCATGGGCGGGGCCAACCCGGTGCTCGCATCGCGTGCGTTTAAGCCTCTCGAGGAAGGATCCTTCATGTCGGTTGATCGCGAAACGGTGGAGCGGATTGCCCATCTGGCGCGGCTTGCCATCCCGGACCAAAAAATTGGTCCCCTGCAGAACGAGTTGAACACAATCCTTGCTTGGGTCGAGCAGCTGAATGCGGTCGACACGCATTCGGTCGAGCCCATGGCAAGCGCGCTGTCCATGTCGCTCAAAATGCGAGAAGACGCAGTCACCGATGGGGGCTATCCCGAGCGGGTGACGGGCAATGCACCGGAAGCGGAGGATCAATTTTTCACTGTGCCGAAGGTCGTTGAATGACAGGGTCTCTCACACACCTCAGTCTGGCGGCGCTTCGCGACGGCTTGGCAAAGAAATCCTTTTCTGCGGTTGAGGTTGCAGAAGCCTATGTGTCGGCGATGCATCGTGCCGGTACACTGAACGCTTTTATTACCCCGAGCCCGGAGCGGGCCTTGGAGGCGGCAAAGATAAGCGATGCCGCTATCGCCCGCAGTGAGGGGCGACCGCTTGAGGGGATTCCGCTCGGGATCAAGGATTTATTTTGTACAGACGGGCTAAAGACAACGGCCGGAAGCCGGATCCTTGAGCCGTTTGTGCCCCCTTACGAAAGCACGGTGACCGCCAATCTGTGGGCTGATGGTGCGGTCTGTTTGGGCAAGCTTAATCTCGATGAATTTGCCATGGGCTCGTCCAACGAGACAAGCGCCTTCGGGCCCGCCCTCAATCCATGGCGCGCGGCTGACAGCGATGCAAAGTTGGTGCCGGGCGGGTCCTCGGGCGGGTCATCTGCTGCGGTGGCCGCAAACCTCTGCGCGGGAGCGACGGCGACCGATACGGGCGGGTCGATCCGTCAGCCTGCGGCCTTTACCGGCGTTGTGGGGCTAAAGCCCACCTATGGGCGGTGCTCTCGATGGGGCATCGTTGCCTTTGCCTCTTCGCTTGATCAGGCTGGCCCGGTCGCGCGGAGCGTCCAAGATGCCGCCATTCTGCTGCGTTCCATGGCAAGCCACGACCCCAAGGACAGCACCTCGGCCGATAAGCCCGTTCCCGATTACGAAGCCGCGTTGGGGCGCTCGGTTAAGGGGCTTAAAATCGGCATCCCAAAGGAATACCGGGTGGATGGCATGCCCGAGACGGTCGACGCCTTGTGGGCGCAGGGGCGGGCCTGGTTGGAGGATGCCGGCGCCGAGACCGTCGAAATCTCCTTGCCCCATACCCAATATGCCCTGCCGACCTATTACATCGTCGCCCCGGCCGAGGCCTCCAGCAACCTTGCCCGCTATGACGGCGTCAGGTACGGGCGCCGGGCCGAGGGGGAGTTTGACGACATCATCGCGCTTTACGAGGCAAGCCGCGCCGAGGGCTTTGGCGATGAAGTGCAGCGGCGGATCCTCATCGGCACCTATGTGCTGTCGGCCGGGTATTACGATGCCTATTATCTAAAAGCGCAAAAGGTTCGTACGTTGATCTATCGTGACTTCGCAGAGGCCTTCGAGACGGTGGACGCGATTTTAACGCCCACGACGCCGGGGCCGGCCTTCGGGGTTGGCGAGAAGACAGACGATCCGATTGCGATGTATCTCAATGACATCTTTACGGTGACGACCAACCTGGCCGGACTTCCCGCCCTATCGGTGCCGGCTGGGCTAAGTACGGACGGATTGCCACTGGGCTTGCAGCTGATTGGTCGCCCCTTCGATGAGGCGGGCGTGCTCAATCTTGGGACGGTTCTTGAAAAGGCTGCTGGCTTTGACCATCGGCCCGATGCCTGGTGGGAGGTGAGTGAATGAGCCAAGCACCTGCCCTCAAAGAAGCAGTTGCTTCCCTCGTCGAGGGGGCAACCGGGAGCTGGGAAGTGATTGTCGGGCTCGAGGTTCATGCCCAAGTCGCATCCGCGTCGAAGCTGTTTTCCGGTGCCTCGACCGAATTCGGCGGCGAGCCGAATGCCCATGTGTCGCTTGTCGATGCGGCCATGCCGGGCATGCTACCGGTCATCAACAAGTTTTGCGTCGAACAGGCGGTGCGGACCGGCCTTGGCCTGAAAGCCGAGGTCAATCGGTATTCGATCTTCGATCGGAAAAATTATTTTTATCCAGATCTTCCGCAAGGATATCAAATTTCCCAGTATAAGCATCCGATTGTGGGTGAGGGACAGGTTATCGTCGATTTAGGAGACAATGAGGTCCGGACCGTGGGGATCGAGCGGCTGCATCTTGAACAGGATGCTGGCAAATCGATCCACGATCTCGATCCGCGGCGCTCGTTTGTTGATCTGAATCGGTCCGGCATCGCCCTCATGGAAATCGTCTCGCGTCCCGATTTGCGATCGGCCGAGGAGGCGGCGGCCTATTTGCGCAAACTACGGACGATCCTGCGCTATCTTGGGACCTGCGATGGGAATATGGAGCAGGGGTCGATGCGGGCCGATGTCAATGTCTCGGTCCGCAAGCCGGGCGATGAGTTGGGCACGCGCTGCGAGATCAAGAACGTCAATTCCATGCGGTTCGTTGCCCAGTCCATCGAGTATGAGTGCCGCCGGCAGATCGACATCATTGAGGATGGGGGCGAAATCCGCCAGGAGACACGCCTATTTGATACCCGCACGGGCGAGACCCGCAGCATGCGCTCAAAGGAAGAAGCGCATGATTATCGGTATTTCCCGGACCCCGACCTTCTGCCCCTCGAGCTTGAAGAGGGCCTGATCGAGCGGGTGAAGGCAACGCTGCCGGAATTGCCCGATGACAAGAAAGACCGCTTTGTCGCTGAGTACGGACTGTCCCTCTACGATGCCGGCGTCTTGGTGGCAGAGCGAGAGCGCGCCGAGTTTTTCGAGGCCGTTGCAAAGGGGCGCGATGCCAAGCTGGCCTCGAATTGGGTGACGGGGGACCTCTTCGGGGCGCTCAACAAGTCCGGCAAGGAGATTGCGGATAGCCCCGTCTCGGCGGAAAATCTTGGTGCTTTGATCGATTTGATCAGTAACAATACGATCTCTGGGCGGATCGCTAAGGATGTCTTCGAGATCATGTTCGAAACCGGCGAGGCGCCTGAAAAAATCGTTGAAGACCGCGGCCTCAAGCAGGTTACCGATACGGGCGCGATCGAGCAGACGATTGATGAGATCATTGCCGGTAACCCAGAGCAGGTTGCCAATTATCGCGAAGAACCAAAGCTGTTCGGGTGGTTCGTTGGCCAGGTCATGAAAGCCACCGGCGGCAAAGCCAACCCCAAACTCGTCAATGAGCTCTTGAAGAAGAAACTCGACGCGCCGTGAGGCCGAGAAAGGACGTGACCAATGGCACGCCAACCCAAACCAAAATCGACCGCGCCGAAAACCAAATCCCGGACCAAACGGGCGCCGGCGAGCAAACCCGCCGCGCCGGCAAAGCCCGGGCCTAAAACCAAGTCCAAAACCACGACCAAAGCCAAGACCGCCACCAAAGCCAAGACCGCCACCAAAGCAAAGCCCGCCGTCAGGACAAAGACAGCCTCTCAATCCAAGCCCGCCACCAAAGCCAAGCCCGCCACCAAGGCAAAGAGTGCGGCGAAGGTGAGGTCGAAAACCACCAAACCGAGCACGCCCAAAGCGCCGGCAAAGGCGTCAAAGGTCAAGCCGATCGAGCTCTATTACTGGCCGACCCCCAATGGGTGGAAGGTGTCGATCTTCCTTGAGGAGGCGAAGATCCCCTATGAGGTGGTCTATATCGACATCACCAAGGGCGACCAATTTGCTCGAAATTTCTTGGCCATCTCGCCCAACAACCGCATGCCGGCCATTGTAGATCCGACCGGCCCGAGCAACAAGCCGATCTCGGTGTTTGAGAGCGGCGCGATTTTACAATATCTGGGCGAGAAGACCGGCAAATTTTACCCCAAACAATTCCGTCGCCGGACGGAGGTCAACGAATGGGTTTTCTGGCAAATGGGCGGGCTTGGACCGATGGCAGGCCAAGCCCACCATTTTCGTCAATACGCGCCGCAATTTCAGCCGGAAAAGGCAATCGTGTACGGGGCGGAGCGCTACACCAATGAGGTGAACCGCCTTTATGGCGTGCTCGACAAACGGCTGAAGGGTCGTGACTTTATTTGCGGCACCTACTCGATTGCCGATATGGCGATTTTTCCGTGGATCTTACCTTGGCAGAACCAGGGCCAGGAGATTGACGATTTTCCTAACCTCAAGGCTTGGTTCGAGCGCCTCCGGGCCCGGCCGGCCGTGGAGCGCGGCTATCGGTTGGGGCGCGAGCGGCGCGAGAATGTGACGAAGGAAGATCAGGAGCGAGCCCGCAAGATTCTGTTCAATCAACGGGCGCGGTAACCGCCTAGAGGACCCATCTGCGCCGTTGCGGCACGCTGGGGCGCACATTGTGTCGCACCCCGAGACGGGCAGTCCTAATTTGCCGCCTTGGCAGATGTGCGCTGCCTATCCCACCCGTCCCGCTTCGGGCCGGTCCTTCGTAAAGAGGCTTAAGCCCCCAAAAAATCACGCTTAATCCTCACCTCAAAGATAATCTTAACACATCCT